>JANPCL010000155.1:0-8180 GCA_031430915.1 Hyphomicrobiales bacterium | reverse complement strand
TGTGGGGAGGGCCGGGGTGGGGGTCGGGAGGTCTATGAGTTTTTGAAACAAATATGGGCGAGGCCGGAGCGACCCCCACCCTTGCCCTCCCCACAAGGGGGAGGGGATTTTGAGTTTAACTTGAGGTGGCCTGTGCATAGGCCCAATCGAGCCACGGCATGAGCGCTTCAACATCGGATGTCTCAACGGTCGCACCACACCAGATGCGAAGTCCAGGAGGGGCATCACGATAGCCGTTGATATCAAACGCCACGGCTTCTTTTTCCAGAAGCTTCGCCATTTTCTTTGGCACTTCGGCTGAGCCATCAAGCGTCAAACACACAGAAGTGTTGGAGCGCGTATCGGCCACTTGCGCCAGATGATGGGCGAAGGGCTTTGCGGCAATCCAGCGGTCAATCACCGCTGCATTGGCATCGGCGCGGGCGCGAAGGCCTCTCAAGCCGCCAACTTTTTGCGCCCATTCCAGCGCCAGCACATAATCTTCGACGCAGAGCATGGACGGTGTGTTGATGGTTTCACCTTCGAAAACACCGTCGATCAATTTTCCACCAGACGTGAGGCGGAAAATTTTTGGCATGGGCCAAGGTGGAGAATAGCTTTCGAGCCGTGCCACGGCGCGAGGGCTGAGAATCAGCACACCATGAGCACCCTCGCCACCCAGCACTTTTTGCCAGGAGAAGGTGACCACATCGAGCTTGGAAAAATCCATGTCCTGCGCGAAGGCCGACGATGTGGCATCGCAAATCGTCAGACCTTCGCGATTGTCGGGAATCCAGTCAGCGTTTGGAACCCGCACGCCTGATGTCGTACCGTTCCAGGTGAAAATCACATCGCGGGAAAAGTCAGCCTGCGACATGTCGGGCAATGCACCGTAGTCAGCAGTGAATTTGCGAATATCCGGCAGCTTCAGCTGCTTCACGACATCAGATACCCAACCCTCACCAAAACTTTCCCAGGCGAAGATATCAAGTCCACGCGGACCTAGCAATGACCACATGGCCATTTCAAAGGCACCCGTATCAGAGGCCGGTACAATGCCAATCTTGTAATCGGCAGGCACTTCGAGCACCGCGCGCGTCAGCTCGATGGCGCGTTTCAAACGGACCTTGCCTTCGCCTGAACGATGCGAGCGGCCTGTCAGTGCATTGTTGAGAAGTGATGCGTTCCAGCCCGGAAACTTGGCGCAGGGGCCAGATGAAAATTGCGCATTGACCGGGCGCAGTGCCGGTTTCGAATCTGTCATTTCGATCTCCATCCTTACAGATGGGTAGACTCTCGTTGGGGAGAGCTAGCCCGAGGGCGCTCTTGGATGAAAATCCGTCGCGATGCAAGGTGGAAATGCGCACATGCAAAACGCGCCCTTAACTTTCGCCAAGGACGCGTTTCGTTGAAGGCCACGCGCGATTGCGGGCCCTGTGTTATAAAAGCCTCAGAACTTGAAGCGCATGCCCACTGTGGCCTGATGTTCCTTGGTGTCGCTGCCTGAGACCATGATATCCCGGAAGCGATAGCCCACATCAATCGCGAGGTTGGTGGTGAGATCAACCGAAACACCGGCTGCTGCACCAATCGCCAATCCATCCTTGTTGGGCGTGCCCTTGCCATCGACCCAACCGTAACCAACACCTGCGCCAATATAAGGCGTGAACATGGTGTCGTTGGCGAAGTCAATATAGGCATTGCCCAGCACTGTGGTGGTGGAGATTTCAGCACCCGGTGCAATCTGGTACTTGCCTGCCCAGTCCGCCGTCACGTCCATGCGGAACATGTCATTGTACTGGTAGCCGATACCGCCACCGCCAACAAAAGCCTCGTCATCGCTGCCGCCGCTCCAGTTCAGGAATGAACCACCCACGTCACCGCGGAGATAAAGACCCATGTTGGACGTTTCAACTTCCGACGGCACATCAGGTGCAATGTCAGCTGCATTGGCAGATACTGAAAGTGGCAAGGCCACAACGGTTGCCAGCATCATCATCTTGAACATATTCATCACGCAAACCTCACTCTGTAAATTTCTCATCCGCTCGGGATATGAACACTATGACCCTTGCTTTTGTTCCCGCGCGGGCCGGAAAAGGGCTGCAATGTGGCTGAAATATTATGTGACTTTTCGGCAACGGCGATGTGTGTGGGAGATGCACAGATGGTTAGCGGGCGTTAAGCATAAGGAGGAGGGAAGGGACCTCAAGCCGCCGTCTTCGCAATCACCGCACACAGGCCATCCACAACATCCGTCACCAGTGTTGCATCGTCGCCTTCCGCCATCACGCGGATCAGCGGTTCCGTGCCTGACGGCCGAATGACCAAACGGCCCTGGCTACCCAGGCGCTTTTCAGCTGAAGCAATGGCGTCCTTCACCTTGACATCTTCGAGCGGCTTGCCGCCTGCAAAGCGCACATTCTTCAACAGCTGTGGCAGGGGTACAAAAAGATTGCATACTTCACTCACTGGCTTGCCTTGCCGCACGACTTCCGACAGCACTTGCAAAGCGGCCAACAGCCCGTCACCTGTGGTAGCGTAGTCGGAGAGCACGATATGGCCGGATTGTTCACCGCCAATGTTGAAGCCATGGGCACGCATGTGCTCCACAACGTAACGGTCTCCCACTTTGGTTCGGGCAAGGCTTAACCCCTGCCCTTGCAAATAGCGTTCAAGGCCCAGATTGGACATGACGGTGGACACAAGCCCGCCGCCTTTCAACTGGCCACGTTTGGCCCAGCTTGAGGCTATCAACGCCATGATCTGGTCGCCGTCGATGACATTGCCTTTTTCATCGCAGATGATGACGCGGTCGGCATCGCCATCCAGCGCGATGCCAATGTCGGCGCGCACTTCACGCACCCGATCGCACATGGCTTCGGGGGCGGTGGAGCCTACCTTGTCATTGATGTTGAGGCCATTTGGATCCTCACCCAGCACAATGGTTTCAGCACCCAGTTCCCAAAGTGCTGTGGGTGCGGTTTTGTAGGCTGCGCCATTTGCGGTATCGATCACTATGCGCAAACCGTCGAGATTGCTTTCGCCGGGGTAGGTGCGCTTGGCAAATTCAATGTAGCGGGCACCTGCGTCTTCAATACGCTTTGCACGCCCGATATCAGACGAGCTTGCAAGTGCATCAGTTGCAGGTGCATCAATCAGCGCTTCGATTTTCAGTTCTTGCTCGTCCGAAAGCTTGTAACCGTCAGGTCCGAAAATCTTGATCCCGTTGTCTTGATAGGGGTTGTGGGACGCGGAAATCATCACGCCCAAGTCGGCGCGCATGGAGCGTGTCAACATGGCAACTGCTGGCGTTGGCACAGGCCCCAATAGAAATACATCCATGCCCGAAGCCAGCAAACCTGCGGTCAATGCCTGCTCGATCATATAGCCTGACAGGCGCGTGTCCTTGCCGATGACCACCCGGTGGCGGTGGCCGCCGCGGCGATGCAATTGTCCGGCGGCCATGCCAATGCGCATCACCACATCAGGCGTCATGCTACCTGCATTGGCGCGCCCACGCACCCCGTCCGTACCAAAATATTTACGTGACATTTTATTCCCCACTTCGTCCCGGCATCGTCATAGCACAGTTTAAAAGTCTGCTGAATCGGGATCGTTGGACGCGGTAAACATTTTGAGTGCTTGTGTCGTGGCCTTCACATCATGCACCCGCAGGATGTGGACGCCTTGCATCGCGGCCTGCAGTGCACCACCGACTGAGCCATGGACGCGGTCCGCCGCCAACTTTTCACCCGTCACAGCCCCAATGAAGCCCTTGCGCGACAAGCCCACCAACAGCGGCACACCCAGACCATGGAAAAGTGACAGACCGGCCATCAATTCCAGATTCTGTTTGAAGGTCTTGCCAAAGCCAATGCCAGGATCGATGCAGATATTGGTGCGCGCAATGCCTGCTGCCTCGGCTTTTGCGATGATGGTTTCCAATGCATCATACACGTCGAGCACCACATCGCTATAGCGCGGATTGAGCTGCATGGTCTTGGGTTCGCCCTGCGCATGCATGAGAATAACGGGAGTTTTTGATTGCGCGATTACGCTTGCGCTTGCGGGCTCATAGTTAAGCGCTGACACATCGTTGATAATGCGAGCACCTGCTTTCAACGCAGACTGCATCACCATGGCTTTGCGGGTATCGGCTGACACCACGTGCGTGACCGAGAGTGCTGCGATCACAGATTCAATGCGTTGGATTTCGTCGTCAATGGAAACCGTATCGGAACCGGGGCGTGTTGATTCTCCACCGACGTCCAGAATATCAGCACCTTCAGCCGACAGTTGTTTTCCGTGGGCTATGGCCGCTTCCGCATTGGCCAAGCGCCCGCCATCAGAAAACGAGTCAGGCGTCACATTGACGATGCCCATGATGTGGGCGCTGTCCATGGTCAGGCTACCAAAATCAGGCCGTGGTGCGGTGATGGCCTGGACTGCAGCTTCGTCTGCCACGTCAGCAAAAGACATAACACGCGGCATCAAACCACGTTCGATCACTTCGACTTGGGTGAAAGCAATGTGGGGCAGTCCACCCAAAGCACCCGCTCGACCCGACGTTACCAGGGAGCGAGCGTCGCGGCCAAACACAAGTGCGATGGGGCGGAAATAGGATTGCATTGTGCGCTCATCTTCACCTCTCCCGCTTGCGGGAGGGGAAGTCAGCGCCTTTGCGCTGACGGGGAGGGTAAGTCTCGAAAGCCAGGAATTCCCTCACCGGCTTCGCGTTGCTCAGCCACCTCTCCCACAAGTGGGAGAGGTGAAGTTGATGTTAAGTCGGTTGTGGTTCCAAACCGCCGGCCTTGCCACGCTTGGCTCCGGCGCGTGGCACAGATGGTGTGCCTTGATCGGACTTCTTTGGTGGCGTGTCGTCGCGGTTCAGTTTTTCGCCGCGCAGCAATGCTGCCACGTCTTCACCGGACAAGGTTTCGAATTCCAGCAAGGCCTTGGCAATCGTATGCAGATCATCACGCTTCTTTTTGAGAATGGACTTTGCAGTTGCTTCGCCCGTCAGCACCAGACGGCGCACTTCTTCATCGATAATCTGCGCTGTGCTTTCCGACACATTCTTGCTCTGGGTCACGCTGTGGCCGAGGAACACCTCTTGCTCATTGGCCGAATAACGCACACGGCCCAATTTGTCCGACATGCCCCATTCCGTGACCATCGAACGACCCAGTGACGTCGCCATTTGAATGTCACCCATGGCACCGTTGGTGACGTTCTTTTCACCACCAAGAATAAGTTCCGCTTCACGTCCGCCGAACAATACGGCCATGCGCGATTCACACCATTGGCGCGTGCGCGAATAACGGTCACCATCAGGCAAGTTCATGGTCAAGCCAAGCGCGCGGCCACGCGGCACAATGGTCACTTTGTGCAGGGGATCATAATTCACGTTCAAACCAACCAATGCATGGCCTGCTTCATGGTAAGCCGTGTTGCGGCGTTCTTCCGCGGACATCACCATGGATTTGCGCTCAGCGCCCATCATGACCTTGTCCTTGGCATCCTCAAATTCAGCCTGCGTGATAATGCGCTTGTTGCGACGGGCTGCGAGCAGCGCTGCTTCGTTGCACAAATTTGCAAGATCGGCACCGGAGAATCCGGGCGTACCGCGGGCCAGAACCTTGGCGTCGATATCCGGAGCCAATGGCTTGTCCTTCATGTGTACTTTGAGAATTTGCTCGCGGCCCTTCACATCGGGATTGCCAACTTGGATCTGACGGTCAAAACGGCCTGGACGGAGCAATGCAGGGTCCAACACGTCAGGACGGTTGGTTGCGGCGATAATGATGACGCCTTCATTCGCTTCGAACCCATCCATCTCCACCAGCAACTGGTTGAGGGTCTGTTCGCGCTCGTCGTTACCACCGCCAAGGCCAGCACCGCGGTGGCGGCCTACGGCGTCAATTTCGTCGATGAACACGATGCAAGGTGCGCTTTTCTTGGCCTGCTCAAACATGTCACGCACACGTGACGCACCCACACCGACAAACATTTCAACGAAGTCCGAGCCCGAGATTGTGAAGAATGGCACGTTGGCTTCACCAGCGATGGCACGAGCCAACAGGGTTTTACCTGTTCCTGGAGGACCGACCAGCAATGCACCGCGGGGGATCTTGCCGCCGAGGCGTTGGAATTTGTGCGGATCTTTCAGAAAGTCGACGATCTCGACAACGTCGTCCTTGGCTTCATCTACGCCTGCCACGTCAGCAAAGGTTACCTTACCCTGCTTTTCAGTGAGCAGCTTGGCGCGCGATTTGCCAAAGCCCATGGCCTTGCCGGTGCCGCTTTGCATCTGGCGCATGATGAAGAACCACACCCCAGCGATCAGCAGCATGGGCAACCAATAGATCAGAACGGTCGAAAGAATGGAATCACCCTGGGCAGGCTGGAACACCAGATCCACGCCCTTGGCACGCACGGCCTTCTGCTCATCTTCGTTGTCGATCAGGGGACCGAAGGTCGTGAAAGCCTTGCCGTCTGCGGTTTTGGCGATGATCTGGCCGCTGGTTGCTGCCGACACACTTTTGATGCCGCCGCTGTTCACTTTGTCCAGAAATTCGGAATAGCTGATCTCATTGCTGGGTGCCCGCATCATGCTCTGACCCTGGAACAGGCTGAACAGTGCAAACAACAACAGACCAATGACGATCCAAACGGCAAAACTGCGGAACTGATTCACGTTCAACCTCTCCATACTGGCGAAAACCGCCGACGTTTCGATAACATAAGCACGACAATCTCTAATTCCAAGAAACTTACAATACCAATTACGAGATTAAAGCCGGAATCGTTCACAAAGCATGGTTGAAATATCGTCGCGGCCACTTTTTACGGCACAATATAAGGTTTGGTCCGGCATTCTCACGACCGGCAGGGCAGAAAAGGCCAAGGCTGGCACGTCTTTCGGTCGTTTCAGCATGGGGGGCAGGCCCATGGAGCCGACGTGCGCGCCCTCCGGAGCTGTTACCACAAAGCGGCCATCAAAGACCACACTGCCCTCGGTGGGAACCGTGACGAAGCGGCTGCGCAAGCGGGCTGGCTCGCGCATAACTTCCACAACGTGGCGTCTGGCACTGACGATGGCTCCATTGGCGCTGCGGCGGTTTTCCCGGCCCTCTTCCAGCCAGTTGGCAATGGCTTCGACAGTGGCCCGTTCCGGCGTCAACCCGTCACCACCACGGGCCAGCGCCCATGACAGGATATCGATGCGCAAATCAGATGATTCTGCCAGCAGGGCTGCGCGCGGCAAGCGCAGCACCGCATAGTCATCCACTGTCATATGTTCGAGCAGAAACGCCCGGCGCGCCTCATCGGCGAGGCCTACCCGATGCTGTGCTGCCTCGGCAAGCTGGCGAAGGGGTTCAATATCCCGCTCCGGCAGGCGGTCACGCACGCGGATGCGTTCGAACATGCGGTTCTGGTTGCTGGGGTCTTCCAGCCAGACTTGGCCAATGCCGGTCAGAAAATCGCGCAACCTCTCCCGCCGTTCGCCCAGCAGAGGTCGCAGCAGTTTGACGCCACGCCATTCATTTTCCGGCCAGATAGCGGCGAGGCTGCGGTCGCTGGATGTGCGTTCGCGTCGCATGGCCACGGTTTCCGCCTGATCATCAGCCGTATGGGCCGTCATCAATACGGGCACCTTGGCATCGCGGCACCATTGGCTCATCAGGTCATAGCGTGCAGATCTCGCCCTGGCCTGAATGCCCGCAGCGGGCTTCTCGCCCGTCCACTTCAATATCTGGTGCGGAATCTTGAGCGCCTCGCACCACAAGGCCACCTGCCGTGCTTCATCCGCACTTGTCCGTCGCAGGCCATGGTCCACCGTCAAGGCATAAATTTCGCGCGGACCGTTGGGCTGTTTGTGCCAGTGCTCCACCAGACGCAGCAGCGCCATAGAATCCGAGCCACCAGAAACGGCAACGGCCACACGAGAAAACCCCGTGAGGCCGTCAAAAATGCCGCTTAAGGCGTGTGTCGTATCAGCAGCCAGCACGCTTGATTTCAGCGTCAGCGCGTTTCTTGGCTTCCACCGCGCGGGGGAATTCAGTCGAAACTGAAGCCAGCGCCGCACAGGCTTGGTCACGTTGGTCCAGCTTCTTCAGGCTGAGGCCAAGTTTGAGCAAACTGTCAGGCGCTCTCCGGCTTTTCGGATAGTTCTTGTAGCCCTGCAAGAAATTACG
>JANPCL010000154.1:0-7937 GCA_031430915.1 Hyphomicrobiales bacterium | reverse complement strand
GCAAAGCCGGATCGTCCCACGCCTACGCCATAACGAAGTGCGGAGCCGTCATCGAGCACGAGATAAAGAAAACGCTGACCGGGATCGACGACAATGGTGCCCGGCCCTTCAACGCCCTCCCAAGCTACCGCCTGGCGGTGGAAGCGTTCGGGAATGATATCCAGGTCGGTGGATTCGATTGGAAAATCCACGGGCGATTCTGGTGGTGGAAACAGGCTCTCATCGCGGATGCTGTTGGATGGTACGTCGTCGCCGTAGAGGGATTCAGCGCGCGCTGATGCTGCGCCAACAAGAGCAAACAGGCCCGAGGCTAAAAATTTTCTGCGCGTTGTATGTGCCATGCTAACCGCACTCCCAGACTGGACAAACTTGTCAGGACTGTAAACGCACGAGGTGGCTAAAAGTTGCAGCGTTTGCGGCTGAAATGTGAAGCTGCGACTACAGGGCCAAGGTGAAGTTGGCGTTGCCGACACGGAAATTGTCGCCATTGCCCGAGAAAGCACGGCACTGCATGGGCTGGCCACCGGGCAAGAAGGGCGCAGGCTCAATTTTCTCGCAGAGTTGACCGTCCTTGGCCATCCACTTGCCGGTTGTGGTACCCTTGCCAGTGACTTCAATCAGCGAACTGCCATCATTGGCATAGAGTGTTACGCCGCTGAATTTGGGTGCAGTCCACTTCCAGCTTTTGCCAGAGAGGATTTTGTTGATCTGGGCGGCTTTAATTTCGCCTGGTTTCCCAGCAGGCGGAGCGACCAACACTGGTTCTTCCGGCGGAAGGTCATTGGCCAGAGGTGGCGGCGTATTATCATCCTTGAAGACGTTCATGCTGGTGCAACCCGCCAGCAGGAAGGTGGCGGTGGCGACTGAGGCGAGTGTTTTCAACATCATGGTCATTCGTGTTTCCCCCGAAACAGCGGCATGATTAAAGCTGAGATGTGTCATTTTTGGGGAGCGCCGCCACTCACCGCATCTTTTGTAGCAGGCTTGGGTGCTTCCGCGCAAGTTTCGGACAGACAAAAGGGTCGGGAAAAACTGCCGGTCTGCATTGGGTCCGCGTCTGATTTCACTGCCATCATGGTGTCGGTGTCCAGTTGGAAGGGCTGTTGATCTGTGCTTCCAAGCCATGGCGATACATCTGTGGCCAAGGCTGGGGCCGAAAACTGGGCCAAACACAGCGCGGCACGAATCGCCAGAATTTTGGAATTACGCTTCAACATAGGCCGAGACTTGAACCCATAGGGTGAATGTAAAGTTAACGCGGGTTGACCGTTTGGATTTGGCTTGCCAAAGCAGGCCCATGAATTATCGCCACGCCTTTCATGCCGGAAACCATGGCGATGTGTTGAAACACGCCGTGCTGGTCCGTATTTTGACTTACCTCACCCAGAAAGACACACCGCTCGCAATGCTCGATGCCCATGCGGGAATTGGGGTTTATGACCTGTCAGGCGTCGAAGCATTCAAGACCGGGGAGTGGCGCGGCGGCATTGGCAAGCTGCTGGACGCACCCCTGGTCCATGAATTGTTACTGCCTTATCTTGCTGTGGTAAAAGGCATGACTATGGACGGGATGTTGAGACACTACCCCGGCTCACCTGCTTTGGCGTTGGCGATGTTGCGGCCGCAGGACCGCCTGTTGCTGAATGAGTTGCACCCTGAGGACAATGATACGTTGTCAATCCGGTTTGCGGCCGAGCCCCGCGTGCGGGTGAGTGGGGTGGATGCTATGCAGGCCATCAAGGCGCAATTGCCGTTTCCAGAGAAGCGCGGCCTGGTGTTGATTGATCCGGCCTTTGAGGTCACTGATGAATCAAGTCGCGTTGCACGTATGGTGCAACAGGCGTTGCGGCGCATGGCGCATGTCTGCATGATGATCTGGTATCCCGTGACCACGCAAGCTTTCGCTGACGACTTGTGCGCAGGGTTAGACTATGCCGGGGCGAAATCCGTGTTGCGGGCAGAGGTGCTGGCAAGATCTGCAGTTGAGAATGGCGGGCTTGCTGGCTCCGGCGTGGTGGTGATCAATCCACCGTGGACGCTTCATGCTGAATTGGAAACACTGCTGCCCGCCCTCGCTGCTGTATTGGGCGAGAACGGGCAGGGGCGTTGGTCGTTGCAGTGGCTACTGCAACCTCGTTAATTCGCTGCGAGAGACTTTTCCAATTCGGCGTATTCGGGGCAGGTGGCGCCACAGCGGGTTTTGATTTCAGCCAATTCAGCCATGGCCAGATCTTTTTTGCCGGCAAGAATATAGGCTTCGCCCAGATATTCGCGAGCCTGTACAAAGTTCGGATCAAGGGCCAGGGCTTTTTTGTAGGATTCGATGCCAGTTTCAAGACGGCCGGCCTTGCGGTGGCTGTAGCCGATGTAGTTCAAGACTTTCGCATCATCCTGCTTGGTGATGAGACTGAGGGACTCCAGCGCCCAGTCATATTCACCTTCGGTGGCGAGAAGCTTGCCTTGCTCGTAGAGTTCGTCATCGGCCATACTGCCTGCCGCAAGTGTGATGCAAGCCTGCTTTTTTGCAACGCCTTCGCCGGACCATTTTGCGGCTTCGCCACGTTTGCAGCCAAGTACCTTGGCAGAAAGTGATGTTGGTGTTGCAGCAGCTGGTGCGGGTGCCGGTTCGTCGCCAGCGGACCAGGCTGTTGGCGCTGTGAGGAGAATAATTGCTGAAGAGAATAATAAATTTCGAAATGCAAACATAGATGAACTCCTGGTAGCCCCGCGGACAGGTTAGAATAGTCAGATATAAAAGTGCAACAGGCTAAAAGCTGAGTTGATCCTGCATGAATTTCCTGAGTGCTACATAAGCCTCGCTCGAGGTGCCGCTGCGACTTTCGATTTCTTGCAACTGCTTGCGGGCCAGATCATCGAATCCTGCAAGCACATAGGCTTCGCCCAGATATTCGCGGGCCTGAGCGTAGTCGGGGTTAAGGGCGAGGGCCTGCTGATAATAGCCAATGCCGGTTTCGAGGCGGCCAGCCTTGCGATTGGCGTAGCCCGTGTAGTTCAGTACTTCGGCATTTTGTTGCACGCGGATGAGGCGCAGATGATCGAGTGCCCATTCATATTCGCCATCGTCTGCGAGCAAGCGAGCCTGCTGGTAGAGTTCGTTGTCAGGCAGCACCTCGGACTTCAATTTCACGCAAGCGTATTTGGTTTTGCCCTTGATGTTCATTTTTTTGGCGGTTTCGCCGCGCTTGCATTTCAGTTTTTTCGCAGAGGGCGATTTCACTGCGGGCTTCTTGGCACCCGGTGTCATGGGATCGGCTGATTTGGTTTGGGGCGTTGTTGCATCTGTTTCAGTGCCCGGAAATGCAAAGGTGCCGGACGACAGGGTAATGGTTGCCGCGATGAGCGTTGCAGCAAGTGTTTTCATTTTCATGTGGCGTGCCTCTGTTGCAATTTCTCTTTCAACGCTGGCAACATCCTATTGGATTGAACAGGATCAAAACATGGCGTGATGCTTGTTTCTGAGATGACTTTTTCGTGAACCGTGGCTGAACCTGATATTCAGCTGACAGTCAACGTCAATCGCGCAGGATGTGGTCATCGATCAATAGTGATCATCATGTTTGGAGACCGTCATGACTACATTGAAATCTTTTCTATCGCTCTCGGCACTTGCTGCCATTGTTGCAATGCCATTGATGATGTCTGGCGCCCAAGCCAGCACCACGACAAAGCTGCTTTCTTGTCAGGCCGATTCAAGGCAGAAAGTTGTTGATTGTTGCCAGCGCATTCTGCGCACCAACACGCGACCCTACTGGATCAGCAGCGGCACAGGTGCATGTGGCGCTGTTGTGGCCTGTAAGGCTGTTGGAAAACCCTCGAAGCCCATTCTCACGGCAGCAGTCGCGCCGAAACTAAAAAAGTGCATTGTCTACATTCCAGGTGAAGACACGATTGGCGGTGGGAAGGGCGATGACACGCCAACGCCAAATTCCAACTCGAGAACACCCAATGCCAGAGGCGGCAAAAGCTGAACACTGCAATCAATCACCGCGATAAATCCAATCCAACCCCGCAGTTATCAGTGATTGCGGGGTTGTCGTCAGGGCTGCGTTGCGCAGAAGTCGCAACGCACCGCTGGCATGATAGGTGCGGCCTGCCCGAAGTGATGCCTGATGAAGCCTTGCGGTACGGGCCATGCGACGCGCGGCCGTTTCTGCGAAGGCGTGGTTCAAGCTGTGGGTAGATTTTAGAGCCTCTGACAGGCAAGCTGCGTCTTCAAGTGCCATGGCAGCACCTTGGGCGAGGAAGGGCAGGGTGCCATGAGCGGCATCGCCCAGAAGCAGTACGCCGCCTTTTGTCCAAGTGTTGAGGACGGGAGCATGCAAGCCCGCCCATAGCGACCAGTGGTTGCTCGCCAATTGCAACAGGGTTTGCAGGTCGGGACAGGCTTTCGAAAAATGTGCCGCGACGCTGGTTCCCCGTGGCGTGATGGCAACGATGTTCAGTCGCTGGTCTTTTCCCACCGGGTAGTGCACGACGTGACCGTGGGGGTACATCCAGACGTTCACGCAATCGAGTGCGATGTTTGGCTGGCCGGGGTTTGGCGTCGGCAAGAGGACGCGATGAAACTCGAAGCCAGAGTCAATTGTTGTCGCACCTGCGAACAGGGTGCTGCGGATAAATGAGTTCACTCCGTCTGCGGCGATCATCGATTGGCAGGTTTCTGGGGTGCCATTGGCGGTCACGGCGACATGATCGAGGTGGGTTATGACGCTGGAAATTTTTACCGATAGTTGCACATTGATGTTGCTGTGCCGGGCTACGCAATCTTGCAGGACTTTGTGCAAGTCAGCGCGGTGGGCGACGCGATAAGGTGCGCGGTAGCGTTTTTCGAAGTGTTGACCGAGGGGCAGAATTTTCAGAACCTTGCCAGTGATGCCGTCGCGCATGTGGATGGCGGGTGGGCTGCCGGTTACAGGTTGCACGGCGTCCCACGCCCCTAGTTTCTGCAGGGCGCGCACGGCGTTGGGTCCCAACTGGACACCAGCGCCGATGGGTGAAAATGCGGGTGCCTGTTCCATGACCAGGCAATCATGGTTGCGGCAGGCAAGTGCCGCAGCAAGGCCAGCGATGCCGGCACCTGCGATGAGAATGGGGGGCGGAGTCATCGCTTGTGTTTGCCACAGCTCTGATAGCTGCACAAAGCCCTTCAATTTGCGTGGGATTTCCTCTAAGCGCAGCCAGACTTCAGACAGAGGACGACCATGGGCTTTATTTCCGATTCCCTCAACCGCATCCAACCATCCGCCACCATTGCCATTTCGACGAAAGCCATGGCCATGCAAGCCGAGGGCAAAAATGTCATCGGTCTTGCCGCCGGTGAACCCGACTTTGACACGCCGCAAAACATCAAAGATGCAGCCATCATTGCCATACAAAAGGGCAAGACAAAATATACGGCTGTTGACGGCATTGCCGAGTTGAAAAAAGCTGTGGTTGACAAGTTCGCACGGGAAAACGGGCTGACCTACAAAACCTCGCAAGTGTCCGTCGGCACTGGTGGAAAGCAGGTTCTTTTCAATGCCTTGATGGCGACTGTGAACCCGGGGGATGAAGTGATTGTGCCGGCCCCCTATTGGGTGAGCTATCCCGACATTGTCATGCTGGCGGGTGGCGTGCCTGTGGTCGTGCAGGGGCGGCCTGACAAGGGTTTCAAGTTGCAGGCGTCAGATCTGGAAAAGGCCATCACGGCGAAGACCAAGTGGCTGATTGTTAACTCGCCCTCAAATCCTTCTGGTGCTGCCTATAGTTATGCGGAAATGAAGGCTTTAACGGATGTGTTGGTGAAGCACCCTCACGTCTGGATCCTGACGGATGATATGTATGAGCATTTGGTCTATGACGATTTCAAATTCGTGACTCCAGCACAGGTCGAGCCGTCGCTTTATGACCGCACCCTCACCATGAACGGTGTGTCAAAGTCATATTGCATGACGGGCTGGCGCATTGGCTATGCGGCAGGGCCTGAGGCGCTGATCAAAGCCATGGGAAAGTTACAGTCGCAATCCACGTCCAATCCATCGTCCATTGCACAATGGGCGGCTGTCGAAGCGCTGAATGGACCGCAGGATTTCATTGCAGAACACAACACGGTGTTCAAGGAACGACGCGACCTTGTGGTGTCCATGCTCAACCAGGCCAAGGGCTTGAAGTGTGCAACACCTGAGGGTGCATTTTATGTTTACCCGTCTTGTGAAGGTACTATTGGCAAGACCTCTCCGTCTGGCAAGGTGATTGCCACTGATGAAGACTTTGTCAGCGAATTGTTGTCGATAGAAGGTGTTGCTGCCGTGCATGGGGCCGCCTTTGGAACGTCACCTTATTTCCGCATCTCCTATGCTACTGCCACGCCAACACTTGAAGACGCTTGTGCCCGTATTCAGCGCTTTTGCGCCAACCTGAGGTAATTTCCATGTCCATCTATGACAATACTGTTCCCGTTCTCATTCATAACATGAAGGCCGTGGGCAAGTTCTTGCACAAGGCTGAAAAGCATTGTGATGACAAGAAAATCGACAAGACTGTGATGCTCGGATTGCGCTTGGCACCTGACATGTTCAGCTTGATCCGGCAGGTTCAGCTTGTCACCGATTTCGCCAAGGGCTGTGCAGCGCGGCTTTCGGGAGTGGCGGTGCCAGCCTACGCCGATGACGAGACGACATTCGAGGGTTTGCATGCGCGGCTCGAAAAGTGTGTGGCGTTTCTCGAATCGCTCAACAAGGCCAGCTTTGACGGAGCTGAGACGCGAGAGGTTACAATCAAGCTGCGTGGACAGGATGTCAAACTTAATGGCCGGGACTATGGGAACAATGTTGCCCTTCCGAACTTCTATTTCCATATGGTTACGGCTTACAACATCTTGCGCAGCAATTGTGTGGAGTTGGGGAAGGGTGATTTTATTGGTCGTGGTTGAAAGTCTGTTTTCACGCCCAACTGCCGCCGCATTCCAAGCCTTAACCTAAGCAATCGTTTTGAAAGGACAATCATGAAAAAGTTTCTTGCCGTCGCTCTGGTCGCAACCGCTGCTGCCTTCGCCGTAGCCCCTGCCCAAGCTGGCGGCATCAAGGTCGGCGTACTCACCTGCCGGGTTGACGGTGGTGTTGGCTTCATCATCGGCTCATCGAAGGATGTGGAGTGTGTATTCAAGGGCACCAATGGCCGCCGTGAAAATTATATTGGTACGATGGGCAAGCTTGGCGTCGACATCGGTGTAACAACCGACACACGCGTGGCATGGCTTGTGTTCGCTCCCGGCAAGCTGAAGGCGGGTTCGCTCAAGGGCAGCTATCAGGGTGCTTCGGCTGAGGCTACCGTGGGTATTGGTCTTGGTGCCAATGTTCTGGTGGGTGGTTTCAAGAAATCAATCAATCTGCAGCCCGTCAGCGTTCAGGCACAAACCGGCCTCAACATCGCAGGTGGACTTGCAAGTCTCAACTTGCGTTCGGTGAGCTACAAGTAAGTTTATCGAAAAGTTTGAAGGCCCGTCGTAGGTCGGCGGGCCTTTTGTTTGTGATGGCCCCTTCGTTTCCGCTTGCCACTCACCTCCGAAAGAGTCACTCTCCTTTCAGGAGCTGCGCCTTGGGCAGACCCATCGTTGTCCATCAGGGCAGCCCCTCACTGACAAAAACAGATTGGGAGGGTAGGCCATGACTGTTGCCAATAGTGTTTCAAAGGGCAGAGAACCTGCGGGTCCGCGATTGATAGCCATCGTCGGACCCTATCAAAGCGGGAAGACCACATTGCTGGAGGCGTTGTTGTTTCGGGCAGGCGCTGTGACGCGGCAGGGCAAGGCCGCCGACAAATCCATGGCGGGTGATGCAACTCCAGAGGCGCGTTCTCATGGCATGGGTGTGGAAGCTAATGTGGCGGGACTCACCTACCTCGGCGACCATTTCACTTTTGTGGATTGCCCGGGGTCG
>JANPCL010000153.1:0-35766 GCA_031430915.1 Hyphomicrobiales bacterium | reverse complement strand
TTGTATTTGCCCGTGGCGGGCGCGAACCAGAGGGGCTCCAAGGCGGCGCGTGTGGGTTCTTCGATTTTGTGCGCCTTGGCTTTTACAGCCTTGGTTTTTTTCAACACGGACTTGGCAGCCGCTTCGCCTGCGGCTTGCGCTTCTGTCAGAGTACCCGCGAGTGTCATGGTGCCATTGGCAGCGCCAATTGCGGTGATGGGATCAGAATGCTTGTCGGGCCGGAAGGAATGTAGCGTGTCATCAAACCTGATCTTGCCGCCATTGTGACACCACAGATGCAGCGCCGGGTTCCAGCCGCCGGACATGGCGATGAAATCGCAGTTCACTTTTTTCTCGGTAATGACGCGGCCCTGGCCCTTGCGATAGGCGGCGATCTTCACCGTCGTCACGCCATGGCTGCCTTCAACGGCAGAGATGACGCTGCCGAAATTGATGTCGATGCCTGCATCTTTGGCGCGGGTGATCAGTGAGCCTTCAGGGCGTTGGCGCGAGTCAACCACACGCACATTGACGCCGGCTTTTTTGAGGGCGAGGGCGGTGAGGTAGGCGTCGTCGTTGTTGGTGAAGACCACGCCGTTGGTGCCGGGGGCTATGGCTTGCCGTTCCAGCAAACCAAGCACGGCCGATGCCATGGTGATGCCGGGGCGGTCGTTGTTGGCAAAGGCAATCGGGCGTTCGAGTGCGCCAGTTGCAATGATCACATGGCCCGCCCGCACTTTCCACAGGCGATGACGCGGTGCGCCTACAGCAAGGAGTGCGGGGTCGTGATCGGCCACGCGCTCGAACATCATGAGGTAATTGTGGTGGAAGTGGCCGACGACGGTGGTGCGTGACATGAGTTGCACATTCGGCATGGCCTTCAGGCGTGTCGCTATGGCGGTGGCGTGATCTGCGGCGCAAACGCCATCGACACTGCCTGCCGTCAAATCTGCAATGCCGCCGAGCCACGGATTTTCATCGGCGAGCATTACGCGGGCACCAGCATTGGCTGCGGCTTCTGCTGCTGTTAATCCTGCAATGCCGCCGCCAACCACAAGCACATCGACATGGGCGTGCATGTGTTCGTAAGTATCAGGATCACGTTCGGTTGCGGCTTTGCCCAAGCCTGCTGCGCGGCGGATGATGGGTTCGTAAATATGCTTCCAGAAGCTCTGCGGCCACATAAAGGTCTTGTAGTAAAAACCACCGGGAATGAAGCGTGAAAGTTTGCTGTTGATGGCACCGATATCGAAGGTGAGGGATGGCCAGCGGTTTTGCGAGACTGCTGTGAGCCCGTCGTAAAGTTCAATCTGGGTAGCGCGGAGATTTGGTTCATGGCGGGCGCCTGTGCCAACGCCGATCAACGCATTCATTTCTTCGGAGCCGAGACCCACGATGCCGCGGGCGCGGTGATATTTGAAGGAACGTCCGAATATTTTTTGGCCTGACGCGAGAACAGCAGAGGCAACGGTGTCACCGTCGAAAGCAGGAATGCTTTTGCCGTCGAAAGTCATGGTGATGCGCTTTGCACGATCAATGCGGCTGCCGCCTTCGGGCAGACGGTAAGGTTTTCCAGACATCACTTCGCCCCTGCACGCATCTTGAAATACTCCGCCCACGGACCTTTTGCTTGCGCCTGCAATTCCGCAGGTGGCAGTTCGGTGATGCCGTAATAGGCTTTGAATTCCATGGTCACGGTGTCCCGCGCCGCATGGAACCATTTTCCGCAACCACGATCACAGCGCCAACGCTCGAAATGCAGGCCTTTGGGGTTGTGGCGGATGAAGAGATAGTCCCGCTGTTGTTCATCGGTAATGCCTTCAGGATTGGTGGTGGCGGGGCGGGCGACATGGGCTTGGCCGCCAGAATGAAAATCATTCTCATCGCCGGAGACGCCACAGACAGGGCAGGTTACGATCAACATTCTGTGTTCCCCCTCAATGCGCCACAGCCGCAGCAACGCTCTCGTCAATCAACCGGCCTTCGGTAAAGCGGTTCATCGAGAAGGGTTCGGCGATGGGGTGCGGACGGTCATTGGCAAGTGTATCAGCAAACACCCAGCCGGAACCGGGAATGGCTTTGAAGCCGCCGGTGCCCCAGCCGCAGTTGACGTAATGGCCTTCCACGGGGGTTTTGGACAGGATGGGTGAACGGTCACCTGTCATGTCAACGATGCCGCCCCACTGCCTGAGCATGCGCAGGCGCGAGATGATGGGGAAGGTTTCCACAAGGGCTGTGATTGTGTGTTCAAGGGCCGGGAAAGATCCGCGTTGTGAATAGTTGTTGTAAGGGTCGGTGCCGCCGCCGATGACAAGTTCGCCCTTGTCGGACTGGCTCATGTAACCATGCACTGTATTGGCCATGACCACGCAATCGATGACGGGCTTGATCGGCTCTGACACCAGCGCCTGCAGGCACAGGCTTTCAATCGGCATGCGCACCCCCGCCATATCCATGACGGTGGAGACATGGCCTGCCGTGACCACGCCAATCTTCTTGGTCTTGATCACGCCGCGTGTGGTTTTAAGTCCGGTGACTTTGCCGCCATCGCGCAGAATGCCTTTGACTTCACAATTCTGGATGATGTCGACGCCCATGGCATCGGCGCCGCGGGCATAACCCCAGGCTACAGCGTCATGCCGCCCGGTGCCGCCACGGGGTTGGTAATAGGCGCCGAGGATGGGATAGCGGCAGTTCGGATCGTCGTTGATGATCGGGCAGAGTTCTTTGACTTCCGCAGGCGTGATCATGCGGCAGTCGAGGCCTGCCAGGCGGTTGGCGTGGGCGGTGCGCTTGAAGGCGCGAAATTCATGTTCGGTCTGGCACAGCATCATCACACCGCGCGGAGAGAACATCATGTTGTAGTTCAGCTCCTGCGACAGGCCTTCATAGAGATTGCGCGACAGGTCATAGATTGCAATCGAAGCATCCTGCAAATAGTTGGAGCGGATAATGGTGGTATTGCGCCCGGTATTGCCGCCGCCGAGCCAGCCTTTTTCGATGACGGCGATATTGGTCATCTTGTGGTTCTTGGCCATATAATAAGCTGTGGCGAGACCGTGGCCGCCTGCACCGACGATGACGGCGTCATATTCCTTTTTGGGTTCGGGCGAGCGCCAGGCCCGCTCCCAATCCTTGTGGTAACCAAGCGCATTGCGGGCAAGTGAGAAAATGGAATAACGTTGCGACATGACTGAATCCAAACGGGTTGCGGCCCTTCTATCAAACACCCCGGCGACACTCCATGCTTTTCCGACATGCGGAACAGTCCATGCGACAATGGCGCATGGCGGACATTCAGGCAGCAAAGCTTATCTCATCTGCGGATTAGGGATGCTTATGTGATGCTGATGTTCTGGCTTCTTGCGGGCCTTTTGAGTTTGGTGACGGTGGCGGCTTTGCTGGCGAGGGGCGCGGCGAGAACGACACAACCCGTCAACCGTAGCGAGGGCGCGCTTGCCATTTACAAGGACCAGCTCACAGAGCTTGAGCGGGATGTGGCGTCCGGCACGCTGGGTGCGGAGGAGGCGGAGGCGCAGCGCGCGGAAATCAGTCGAAGGCTTCTGGCCGCATCGAAAGAGCAGAACGGGGCACTGCCGAATATCCAGGCATTTCCGAAGGTGGCGGTTCTTGCAGTGCCGCTTGTTTCTGGTCTGATCTATTTGCAAATCGGCCAGCACGCGACAGTTGACGTGCCACGGGCTGATCGCTTGGCCAAGGCCGAAAAGATTTTGGCAAACCTGAAAGACAATCCGGACGCCGATGCCAGTGAGCTGGATTGGGACGCAACGCTGGCCGTAGTTGAAGATCAGCAGGTCAAGACACCCGACAATGTGCTGGGCTGGAAATTCCTCGCCAGAAGCTATCTCAATCTGAGCCGTTATGGCGATGCGGCAAATGCCATGGCCGAAGTCATTCGTATTTCAGGCCCGTCTGCCGAATTATATGCTGACCTGGGGGAAGCCCTGGTGTTTGACAACAAGGGCCTGATGACGGACCGTTCGTCCAGCATAATCAGCGAAGCGCTCAAGCTTGATCCAAAACAACCCAAGGCCCGCTATTACGCCGCACTCGATCTGATGCAGGAAGGCAAGGCAGCAGAGGCGAAAGCGGCATTCGAAAGTCTTCTGGCCAGTGCGCCGGCAAATGCACCGTGGCGGGCGGCGGTTGAGGGGCAATTGGCAAAACTTCAATCCAGTGCTACGGCCCCGCAACTCAGTGCCGAGCAAATGCAAAATGGTGCAGCGATGTCAGCGGACGACCGCACCGCCATGATACGCTCCATGGTGGACGGGCTGGATGAAAAGCTGAAAGCCAATCCGCAGGACATTCAGGGATGGCTTCGCCTGATCCGCGCACGTACGGTTCTGAATGATACGGACAAGGCGCAAGTCGCCCTGGCAACCGCCCGCGCCACTTTTGCCACGAATGACAGCAATAAGAAATTGCTGGATGATCTGGCAACGGAATTGAAACTGAAATGACGCGCAAACAAACCCGGCTCACAATCATATTGGCCTCCCTCGCTGTGCTCGGATGCGCGGCGGGTCTGATCCTTTATGCCATCCGGGACACCATCGTGTTTTTCTATACGCCATCCGAAATCGCGGAAAAGAATGTTGGACCCGGCACACGCTTGCGTCTGGGCGGATTGGTTGAAGAAAAGTCTTTGATAAAACTTGGCAGCACCGCCACGTTTATTGTGACTGACAAGATTGGAACGATCAAAGCGACTTACACCGGCCAATTGCCTGATCTATTCAGGGAAGGGCAGGGGGTTGTGGCCGAAGGTGTGATTGGGCCTGACGGTGTATTTGTCGCTGATACAGTATTCGCCAAGCACGACGAAAACTACATGCCGAAAGATGTGGCCGACAAATTGAAAGCCAAGGGCGTATGGAAAGAAGGGGAGGGTACGCCGTGAGGAATTTGAAACCCGGCTTTGGTGTGGCAGAACTATCGCATGTGACGGTGAAGGGACCTCATCAGCCCTTCGGGCAGCTTCTCCAGGGGAGAAGCGACTGCATAGAATTTCTCCCTCAATGCTTGACCATTTGGGGAGGTATTGCGACAGGTCGCTTCTCCTCTGGAGAAGCTGCCCGAAGGGCTGATGAGGTCCCTTCGACGCTAAATACGGAGCTAAAATCATGACCGTTGAACTGGGCCATTTCGCTCTCGTCCTCGCGCTTGTCGTCGCCTGCTGGCAGATGCTGGTGCCGCTTTATGGTGCTTGGGTTGGCAATGCCGTACTCATGCAACAGGGCCGCATGGCGGCTGTTACCCAATGTGCGTTGATTGCATTGTCTTTCGTTGCCTTGACCCACGCCTATCTCGTCAGCGACTTCTCCGTGTTGAACGTGGCTGAGAATTCCC
Source organism: Hyphomicrobiales bacterium (assembly GCA_031430915.1). Taxonomy (GTDB): domain Bacteria; phylum Pseudomonadota; class Alphaproteobacteria; order Rhizobiales; family Aestuariivirgaceae; genus Aestuariivirga. The sequence continues at coordinate 30,414 of JANPCL010000153.1, read as the reverse complement.
ATTCCGCCAAACCGCTGATCTACAAAATCTCCGGCGTCTGGGGCAATCACGAGGGATCCATGCTGCTCTGGGTTTTGATACTGTCGCTGTTTGGTGCCGCTGTAGCTGTGTTCGGTTCACACTTGCCAGCGTCGCTTCGCGCCCGCGTATTGTCCGTACAAGGATCAATTGGCGCTGCGTTTCTGCTCTTCATCCTTTTTGCGTCCAACCCGTTTATCCGTCTGGCCAATCCACCCATACAGGGCAATGGCCTCAATCCGATCTTGCAAGACCCGGCTTTGGCATTTCATCCGCCGTTCCTCTATGCAGGCTATGTCGGGCTATCGATTTCATTTTCATTCGCTGTGGCTGCTCTGCTTGAAGGCAAAGTGGATGCCGCCTGGGCGCGTTGGGTGCGGCCCTGGACGCTGCTGAGCTGGGCCATGCTGACCATCGGCATCGCCATGGGCAGCTGGTGGGCATATTATGAATTGGGTTGGGGCGGCTTCTGGTTCTGGGACCCTGTGGAAAATGCCAGTTTCATGCCATGGCTGATTTCCACCGCATTGCTGCATTCGGCTATTGTAGTGGAAAAGCGTGGTGCCCTGAAAATCTGGACCATACTTTTGTCCATCCTCGCCTTTTCGCTCTCGCTTGTGGGAACTTTCCTCGTGCGCTCCGGTGTTTTGACCTCCGTTCACGCTTTCGCAGTGGATCCTGAACGTGGCCTCTACATTCTGATGATCCTCGGAGTTTTCATTGGCGGCAGCCTCACACTCTTTGCAGTGCGTGCGCCGTCTCTCAAGGTGGGAGGACTGTTTGCGCCTATCAGCCGTGAAGGCGGGTTGGTGCTGAACAACCTGTTGCTTTGCACGGCCTGTGCGGCCGTGTTTATCGGAACGCTTTACCCGCTCGCCCTTGAATCGATTACGGGAGACAAAATTTCAGTCGGCCCGCCCTATTTCAATCTCACTTTTGGTCCGATCATTCTGCCACTTTTGCTGGTCATGCCGATTGGCCCGCTGCTGACGTGGAAACGCGCCAACATCGCAAGCGTCTCAAAGCGCATCTTTTGGCCGCTTGTGCTGGCCCTCTTTGCAGGCATAGCCGTATTGGTGGCGACCCAGCGCGGCCCTTGGCTGGCACCCGTTGCCGTGGGCATTGGTGCCTGGGCCATTTTCGGAAGCCTGCGTGATCTCGCCTTGCGTACAAACTTTGGCAGCGTGCCCTTCGCCACGGCTTTTTCCCGCTTTCGTGGCCTGCCCAGCAGCGCTTACGGCTCCACCCTCGCCCATGCCGGTTTGGGACTTGTCGTTATCGGCGTAGTCATCCTCTCCGTCTGGAAAGAAGAACACATCCTCACCATGAAGCCCGGCGACAAGATTGACGCTGGCGGTTACACTGTGACTTACAAAGGTGATGAAGCGCTGAAAGGTGCGAATTACGATGGCATCAAGGGCCGCTTCAATGTGGCCATTGGTGAACGGGATGTTGCGAGCATCGTGTCCGAAAAGCGCATCTTCAAACCCTCCAATATGCCAACCACGGAAGTGGGGCTGGTACAGGGCTTCTTCGGCGATCTTTATGTGGTGATGGGAGACGATGCCGGGAATGGTACACGCAACATGCGCGTGTCCTTCAATCCTCTGGCGACGTGGATATGGTTGGGTGCCGCAATCATGTTTGCGGGCGGGTTCTTGTCGTTGAGTGATCGCAGGTTGCGGATTGGCGTGCCGACGAGGGCGATGAAGCCTGTAGTGCAGGCGGGGGAGTGATGAGCTGCTTCCCCTCATCCGCCCTTCGAGCACCTTCTCCCGATGAAGGATCGGGAGAAGGCCATGGTGTTGCCTTCTCCCGCCCCTCTCGGCGGGAGAAGGTGCCCGCAGGGCGGATGAGGGGACTTGGTCTCGCTATCGCAATCCTTGCTTTCCTCTCCCTCCCGGCCCTCGCCGTCACCCCCGATGAAATCCTGAAAGACCCCGTCCTCGAAACCCGCGCCCGCTCGATTTCCGCCGGCCTGCGCTGTCTCGTCTGCCAGAACCAGTCCATCGACGATTCTGATGCAACTGTTGCGAAAGACTTGCGCATTCTCATCCGTGAGCAGTTGCAAGCCAACAAATCCGACGATGAGGTCGTGGACTTCGTTGTGGCGCGTTACGGTGATTTTGTGCTGTTGAAGCCGCGCTTCAAACCGTCAACCCTGATCCTTTGGCTCTCGCCTTTTGCAATTCTGTTGGCGGGCATTGGCTTTGCCTTTCGTCGCCGCGCTGTGACGGGTGAAACCAAGCTCTCCGCCTCTGAAGAAGCTGAAGTTGCGGCTATTTTGCGGAAATAGGCATCTTCCGCCACCGCACGGACACAAGCATTACAGAGATTTCATGCGCTGGCCATCGTAGCGTAACGGCGGGCTTCCTATGTTGGCCTTATCGCTTCCAACCTGGAGACCTCAGATGTCCAACACCACCACCCACACCACCCGCACCGCAAAGTCAGTCCTCTCGGTTTTTGGCGCAGCTCTTTTGGCTTCAACATTGCTGACCGGCAGTCTGGCTATCGGCACAACGCCACAGGCCTTCGCGCAAGGCACAATTGCTGCAATTGATCCCACCAAGGGCTTTGCGCCTCTGGTTGAACATGTCATGCCTTCAGTCGTCAGTGTTGAAGTGAAGTTCCAGCCTGCCGCCGCATCGAGTGATGACACTGCGCAAGATTTGCCCCCACAGCTCAAGGAATTCTTCGAACAGTTCCCGCAGTTCCGTGACCGCTTCCAAAATCCACGTGGGTCTCGTGAAGGTGGTTCTGCTGTGGGTTCTGGCTTCGTCATCACGGAGGACGGTTATGTCGTCACCAACAATCACGTGGTCAGCAACGCTGAAACCGTAAAAGTTACTTTCAACAAGGGTAAGACCTACGACGCCAAGGTAATTGGCACCGACTCGAAGACAGACTTGGCCCTGTTGAAGATCGATTCCAAAGATAGCTTCGACTACGTGCCCCTGAGTACGCGCGACGCCAAGGTTGGTGACTGGGTCATGGCTGTTGGCAATCCATTCGGTTTGGGCGGTACTGTCACGGCTGGCATCGTTTCGGCCCGCGGCCGTGACATTGGCTCCGGCCCCTATGATGACTTCCTGCAGATCGATGCCTCCATCAACAAGGGCAATTCCGGTGGCCCGTCCTTCAATCTTGAAGGTGAAGTGATCGGCGTCAATTCTGCCATTTTCTCACCATCAGGCGGCTCTGTCGGTATTGGCTTTGCCATTCCAGCGTCAATCGTTGACAAGGTTGTGAAAGAGTTGAAATCCAACGGCTCCGTCACCCGTGGCTATCTCGGCGTGCAGATTCAACCGGTGACCGAAGACATTGCCGAAAGTCTGGGCCTGGCCAAGGCTGAAGGTGCAATCATCTCCAACCTCACGGAAAAATCTCCGGCCCTCAAGGCTGGCCTGAAGCAAGGTGACACGATCATCAAGGCCAATGGCGAAGACATCACCGATGCCAAGGATTTGTCACGTACCGTGGCAACCTTGAAGCCCGGAACATCCGTGCCCTTTGAAATCGTGCGCGGCGGCAAGCAACAGACCATCGATGTTGAACTGGGTGCCATGCCAACCGACGGCGTGAAGATGGCGTCTGTGACAAAGGAAAAGGACAAGTCCAAGCTTGAGCTTTCTGACCTCGGCATTTCCGTTGCTCCGGCCGTGGATGGGCCCGGCGTCAAGATCACCGATCTTGATCCCAAGTCAGAAGCAGCCCAGCGCGGACTGAAGGCAGGCGACATCATTCTTGAAGTGGCGGGCACCGAAATCACCTCACCGGCTGACGTCGACAAGGCGTTGAAGGATGTGAAGGGCAAGAAAGTGTTGATGCTTGTCAAGTCCGGCGACAACCAGACTTATATTACACTTCCTCGTGATCAGGGTTGAAAATCCAAAGCCATCAACCCACGTAACATCAAGGATTGGGCACATGACGCTTCCCCGCTCAGCAATGCGCCCAACAGGCGCGGAGACAGTATCCCCCGACGTTCCCCCGACTGAAACTGTCTCCGCGCCGCCCCTTTTCATTTCAGATGAGTTCAGGCTAGAATCCGAACATGCAGAACTCAAAGGACGTGCAAAGGTTTCCATGCGAGTGTTGGTAATTGAAGATGACCGTGACGCCGCCACGTGGCTTGTGCGCGGTCTCAAGGAAAGCGGTCATCTGGTTGATCATGCTGCCGACGGTGAGCAAGGCCTCGCCCTTGCCAGCGAAGGCGTGCATGATGTCTTGATTGTTGATCGCATGTTGCCCAAGCTGGACGGCTTGTCACTTATCCGCAGTCTGCGCGCCGATGGCCTAACCATGCCGATCCTGATTTTGAGTGCTCTCTCCGACGTTGACGAGCGGGTGCGTGGCTTGCGCGCTGGCGGCGATGATTATCTGGCAAAGCCCTATTCCTTTTCGGAATTGCTGGCCCGCGTTGAAGGCTTGTCTCGTCGCAGCACGGGTGCCGCACTCGAAACCCGCCTGAAGGCCTGTGATCTGGAACTCGATCTCCTGACGCGGGATGTGACGCGCGGGGGCAAGGAAATTCCCCTGCAGCCCCGCGAATTCAAGCTGCTGGAATATCTGATGCGCCATGCCGGCCACATCGTCACCCGCACCATGCTGCTTGAGAATGTCTGGGACTATCACTTTGATCCGCAGACCAATGTCATCGACGTGCATGTGTCGCGCCTGCGCTCCAAAATTGACAAGGGCTTCAGTGAACCCATCCTGCAAACCGTGCGTGGTGCGGGATACATGATCCGTGACCGTTAACGCCAAGATCTTCCGGACCTCGACGTTCCGGTTGGCGGCACTTTATCTTTCAGTCTTCCTGCTCTCGGCAGGTGCACTGCTCCTCTATATTTTTCTCAACACCGTTGGCCTGCTTGAGCGCCAGACGGAAGATACCATTCGCGCCGAAGTCCAGGCTTTGGGCGATCAGTATCAGTTGCGGGGTTTGAATGGTGTCGTTGACGTCATCAACCGCCGCATTACCGATGAAACCGGCACGCTCTATCTGCTGGTCAATGCCGGGGCAGAGCGCGTGACAGGCAACCTCGCCGCACTGCCATCCCCCCAACTGGCTGACGGAGCCTGGGTTGATTTTCCAGTCAACAAAGGCAAGGGCGCCAACCGGGTGCAGCACATGGCCCGCGCTTTCCACATCAATCTCAGCGGCGGCTATGAACTTCTGGTGGGCCGCGACGTGGAAGAACTGCACGCCTTCCGCAACGTCATCCAGAATGCGATCTATTGGGGCGGCGGCATTGCCCTCGCTTTGGGACTGGGCGGTGGCTTTCTGACATCGAGGAATTTCCTGAGGCGGGTTGACGCCATCACTGAAACCAGCCGCACCATCATGGCAGGTGATCTTTCGCATCGCATGCCCGTGGCAGGCTCTGGCGATGAGTTGGACCGTTTGGCCGATTCCCTCAATGAAATGCTGGCCCAGATTGAACGCCTGATGATCGGCATGAAAGAAGTGTCAAGCAATGTCGCCCATGACTTGCGCACACCGCTGACGCGCTTGCGGGCGCGGGCGGAAGTCGCCCTTCGCTCATCCGAACCCGAAGAACACCGCGCCGCCCTGCAGCAAACCATTGCCGAGAGTGACAAGCTGCTGCAGACTTTCAGTGCGCTTCTGTCTATCGCCCGGGCGGAGGCTGGCCAGTCCAGCGGCAATTTTGAAACCATCAATGTCGCCGATGTGTTGCGTGATGTGGCGGAACTCTATGAACCACTGGTGGAAGAAGCAGGCGGACACCTGACACTTGGCGAATTGCCAAGCCTGACATGCCGCGGCGAGCGACAATTACTTTCGCAAGTGTTCAGCAACATCATCGACAACGCCATGAAATATGGAGGAACTGCGGGCGCGGACGCGGTGGTGATCGCCATATCTGCAACCGTCGACAACAGCACGGCCCGCATCGTAATTGCCGACAAAGGCCCCGGCATAGCCTCTGAAAACCGCCAACGTGTCCTCGACCGCTTCGTCCGCCTCGACGAAAGCCGCTCCAAACCCGGCAACGGCCTGGGGCTCAGCCTCGTCGCCAGCGTCATGAAACTGCACGGCGGCACAGTGGAGTTGGCGGATGCAGAACCCGGTTTGGCGGTGAGATTGACGTTGCCCTTGCTGGGGTAAGAGAAGGGACCTCATCACCCCTTCGGGGAGCTTCTCCAAGGGAGACGCGACTGGTTGATGGTCCTCCCTCATTGTTCGTGCATTGAGGGAGGTCTAACACCAAGTCGCTTCTCCTCTGGAGAAGCTGCCCGAAGGGCTGATGAGGTCCCTTGATCCAGTAAAATATTTTTGAACATCACGCGACGGATTTCGTTGCCAGTTCCGTCTTAAGGGCATGAAGCACTCTCTACCCATCACCTATACCCGTGCCAAAGGAATGCGAAATGGCCCTACAGAGGCGGAGCGTAAACTATGGGGAGCGCTACGCAACCGGCGGCTCTGTGATTTGAAATTTTATCGTCAGGTTCCGATAGGCCCTTACATCGTTGACTTTATTTGTCACGAGCATGGTGTTGTAGTTGAGCTGGATGGGATAACACACAGCGAGGACGATGAAATTGCTTATGATGTTAAGCGTTCACTTTACTTGCAGTCGCTCGGACTTGTCGTGCACCGTGTTTGGAACAGCGAAATTCACGGCCACTTTGACGATGCTGTTGACGGTATTTATTCTGTTGTGACTGAGCAGCCGAAGAAGGAACGAGGTGAAATGAGGTGGTTACCCAGATCGAAGTAAGGGACCTCATCAGCCCTTCGGGCAGCTTCTCCAGAAGAGAAGCGACGCGTTGGTAGACCTCCCTTGGTGTTTGTAATTTAGGGTGGTGCCGCAACCAGTCGCTTCTCCTCTGGAGAAGCTCCCCGAAGGGGTGATGAGGTCTCTTTCCCTCCCACCTCACAATCCTCTACAAAGCCGTCCATGTACGAAGCCTCGCCCTATTTACGCCAGCTGCTACTGGACCAGCCCGACCATGCAGCGGAGTCGCTTGAAAAGCTGCTTGTTGAGACCGCTGCGGCGCAAACTCTGCCGTTGCTGGAACTCGGCCCAGCGCTTCGCAAACTCAAATCCCGTTTCGCCTTGCTGGCAGCCCTGAGCGACTTGGGACATCACTGGACCCTGGACGAGGTTACGTCCGCCATCACAAAATTTGCCGATGCCGCGATCTCTAGTTGCGTCAATGCCCTGATTCTCGATGCCCGCGCATCCGGCAAATACAGTCCTCCCCACCCGGAAGACCCCGGCAAAAACTGTGGCTATGTCATTCTCGCCATGGGCAAGCACGGGGCGTGTGAGCTCAACTATTCCAGCGATGTTGATCTCATCGTGCTTTATGACGCGGACACGCCTTGCCTGCCGCCTGATGCTGAAGTGGCGAAATTCTTTGTGCGTCTCACCCAGCGCCTTGTCAGTCTGCTGCAGGAACAGACTGCTGATGGTTATGTGTTTCGCACCGACCTTCGCCTGCGGCCAGACCCTCGTGCCACGCAGATTGCGATCTCCATCCAATCCGCAGAACAATACTATCTGAACCTCGGCCAGAACTGGGAACGGGCGGCCTATATCAAGGCGCGTCCCATTGCGGGGGATATCGCGTTGGGGGAAGACTTTCTCAAAACCCTGCAGCCCTATATCTGGCGCAAGTATCTTGACTTCGCCGCCATCGCCGACGTGCAATCCTTGATCCGCCAGATTCATGCTGTGAAGGGCCACGGTGAAATTGCGGTTGAAGGGCATAACCTCAAACTGGGTCGGGGTGGCATTCGCGAAATCGAGTTCTTTGTGCAGACCCAGCAATTGATTGCCGGTGGCCGCAATCCGAACCTGCGGGGCAGACGCACCTGTGACATGCTGGATGCGCTGGCCGAGGCCGGATGGATCAACAGTGAAACCGCGAGCGATATGAAAGCTGCTTACACAATGCTGCGCACGTGGGAACACCGGGCGCAGATGCAGAATGACGAACAGACCCACAGCATTCCCACAGGCCAAAACTTTGCACGCTTCGCGGTCTTTTGTGGCATTGCCGACCCGGATGGGTTCAGGGCCCTCGTGCGCGCCACGTTGGAGACCGTGCGCAAGCACTCCTCACGTTTGTTTGAGCAATCCTCCACATTGGGTGGTGACGCGGGGTCTCTGGTGTTTACGGGTGGCGAGGATGATCCTGAAACACTCGAGACCTTGACCCGCATGGGCTTTGCCCAAGCTTCCGAAATGTCTGCCACCATTCGGGGCTGGCACTTTGGCCGCTATGCCGCCACACGGGACAAACGTGCGCGTGAAGCTCTGACTGAGCTGATGCCAAAACTTCTGACGGCACTTGCCAACTCAGGTGATGCGGACCGGGCGTTTCGGGATTTTGACAGCTTCCTCAAAGGTCAGCCTGCGGGGGTTCAACTTTTCGCCATGCTGAAAACCAATCCAGGCTTGCTGGACCTGCTGGCGCAAATCCTCGGCACGGCTCCGCGCCTTGCCGAAGGTCTGAGCCACCAGCCCCGCATACTCGAAGCCGTATTGGACCCCGGCTTTTTTGGTCCCCTGCCGACACGTGAAAATCTGACGCAGATAGCAGCAGCGCTGGTTCCGCCAGACTTGCCCTTGGATGAAGCCATGGACCGCATGCGCATCTTTGGCCGGGAACAGAAATTCCGCGTCGGGGTGCGCGTGCTCTCTGAAACTGTCTCGGCTGAACAGGCAGGCAGTGGCTTTGCCCATGTGGCCGATACTGTTTTGCAAACACTGCTGCAGTCCGTCTGCACTGACATTGCTCGCAGTCATGGCACGGTTGACGGCGGTCGCGTGGCAGTGCTGGCCATGGGTAAATTGGGCGGCGAAGAAATGACGGCGGGGTCTGATCTCGATCTTATTGTGATCTATGACCATGCGCAGGATTGCGCGGCGTCAAACGGCACGCGCCCCTTGGCCCCCAGCCAGTACTACACCAAGCTGACGCAACGGCTCGTCACCGCCGTGTCCGCCGCAACGGCGGAAGGAGAGCTTTATGAGGTCGACATGCGGCTGCGCCCCTCCGGCAGCAAAGGGCCCGTGGCGGCTAGCCTTGCCAGTTTTACCGCATACCAGAACGAAAACGCCTGGACCTGGGAAAAACTCGCCCTGACCCGGGCCCGACCAGTGGGCGGAGACGCCTCACTTTGCCGGCACCTGTCAGCCGTGATCAATTCTGTTCTCTCCTCCAAGCGCGATGAGGCCACGACGCGCCAGGATGTAGTGTCCATGCGAGGCTTGATGTTGCGCGAACACAAACCTGCTTCTCCGTGGGACATCAAACGGGTGCGCGGCGGCTTGGTGGAGGTCGAATTCATTGCCCAGTTCCTGCAACTTATCAACGCCAACCAGCACCCCGGATGTCTTGACACGAATACCACAGCTGCCTTTGCCAGATTGCGCGACTGCGGCGTGTTGGAGCACGGCGCAGCCAATGACCTGTTGGAGGCCACACGGCTTTACCAGCGCTTGACGCAATTGCTGCGCCTTTGCATTGTGAGTGATTTTGATCCGGCAACTGCGCTCGTCGGTTTGAACCGGGCGGTGGCACTGGCTGCCCAGACGCCGGATGTGCAGGCTGCCGAAGCCCTGCTGCGCGATACGCAAGGCCGCGTGACCCTGCTGTTTGACCAACTCGTGGGCAACCCGCAAAATATTTCATGAAACCAGCGACGGATTTTCCCCTGCCATTGCGTCTTAAGGGGCAGAAGCGCGCTTTTGAAACCCTGAACCTTGGAGGAAACATCATGAGAACTGCAATTCTCGGGGCTTTGGCCCTGACTTTGATGGCCGGCGCAACGCTTGCCAATGAACCCTATCTGCCGCGCAGCGAGAAATCCTTGCAGCGACTGGACACCAATAAAGACGGCCGCATTGAGCGCGACGAAATCAAGCCGCGCATGGCCAAGCGCTTTGCAGTGGTTGATGCCAATGGCGACAAGAACGTCACTGTCGCGGAAATCGACGCCATGCTGCAAAAGCGTCTCGAAGCTCGTCGCACCCGCATGCTGGAATTGATGGATAGCAACAAGGACGGCAGCATCACCACAGCCGAATATGACCGCGTGGCCGACTCAATGTTTGACAAGGCCGATACAGACCACAATGGTGGCGTGGATCTGGCTGAATTGAAAGGCTTTCGACGTGCCGAATGGCGCAAGGCCTTTCTGGGACAGCCCGCACAGTAGAGAAGGACACTTGCTGACTTTGGCAATGGACGCGTCAGCCTTGAACGGGGTGGGTCTGCATCAGCACGCTGATGCGGACCTTCTGGCTGCGGCTGCGCGGCGCGATGCCGAGGCCTTTGGCCTGCTCGTCGCCAAGTACCACGGTCTTGTCTATCGTGTGGTCTGGCGCATGACCAATGAAAGCCCGGAAGCCGAAGACATTGCCCAGGAAGCCTTTCTGAAATTGTGGAACAATCCTTCCCAGGTGCGCGAAGCTGCGGCCCTGAAAGGCTGGTTGATGCGCGTGGCACACAACCTTGTCATGGACTGGTTTCGCCGCAGGCCGCAACACGGATCGACGTTGGTGGAAGAGGTGAGCGATACAAGAGCGAGTGCCGAAGATCGCTTGGGTCAGGACTGGGTGAGCCAACGGCTGAACATCGCCGTGGCCCAATTACCCGAACGGCAAAGGCTGGCGCTTACGCTGGTGCATTTCGAGCAGGTGTCGCAAGTCGATGCTGCTGCTGTGCTTGAGGTATCAGTTGATGCGCTTGAATCCCTTCTGGCCCGCGCCCGCCGTGCTTTGAAACTATTATTGACGGATGATCGGCAAGACCTGCTGGCCGCCGTGACGGAAAAGGACTGAACGTCATGACCAAGACACCAATGACTGACACTGAGCTGGACAAAATCTTAAAGAGTGTCCGCCAACCGGAGCTTCCGAAAGGCTTTGCCCAGCGGTTGCAGGCCAAGCTTGAGGCCGAACCGCGCAGCAATGTCATCGCATTTCCGGGCCGAAAGCCGGAGCCGAAACAAAACCGCCGCATCTGGTTGAGTGCCATTCCACTGGTGGCGTCCCTTGCTGCTGGTCTTTACATCGGCACTCTGGACAGCATTCCCGCCTCGCTCGCGGCCCTTGAGTCTACGCTGGTGGCCGATGCAGCTGACCAGACAATCGGAAGCGGCTTTGAAGATACCGAAGCCTTTGTAAACGGTGACCTGTCATGAGCGACAACAACAAACAACCAGCACAGTGGCTGCCGCAACTCCGTTCGCGCTGGTGGACCGCACTTCTCGGTCTCTCGCTCATGGCCAATCTTTTGATCATCGGATTGGCGGCAGGTGCAACCTGGAAAGGCGGACGCGATGCGCGGCTGGCCGGTGCAAGTTATGTTCAACTCGTGCCCCGCAGTTTCTTCCGCGATATTTCTTCAGAGCGCCGCGACGTGCTGATGCAAATCGTGCGTGGCCACCGCGATGACCTGCGTGATCTTCGCAAAGCCGCCGACGGCGCAAGTCTGAAATTGGCAGATGCGCTTGAGAAAGAACCATTCGTGTTGGACGATGTTCGCAAGACTGTTTCAGATTTCTCCACAGGAACTGAAAGCCTTGCCGCAAAAGGGGGAGATATTGTGGTGCAAATTGTCACGCAACTTTCTCCGCAAGAACGCAAACAACTTGCAGCAGCAATACGCGACAGGGATTCTCGTGGACGGAAGAAAGAGCGGGATTGAGAACACGGCTGTCGCGCAAGAAAAAGTCAGGCCCTCCCCGGTCCGTTCCGCACCTCCCCTCCCGCAAGCGGGAGAGGTGAAGGGTCTTCACTTCTCCCGCCTGCGGGAGAAGATGGCGCGAAGCGCCGGATGAGGGCCCTTGAAGCTGAGCCTACGCCAACGGCAACCGCACCGTTACCGTTGTGCCCTCGTTCAATACACTTGCAATCGACAGCGTGCCGCCATGTAATTCCACCAGCGAACGTGAAATCGCAAGGCCAAGGCCTGAGCCGCCGCGGCTTTTGGTGAATTGGTTTTCCACCTGTTCAAAGGGTCGTCCAAGTTTTTCAATGTCGCGCTTTTGAATGCCGATACCCGTATCAACAATCGAGAACGTCAGTGCAGCATCCGAACGAGCTGCTATGACCTTGACCTGACCTTTGTCTGGTGTGAATTTGATGGCATTGGACAACAGGTTGATCAACACCTGTTTCACCGCACGCTTGTCAGCTTTCAACACAATGCCGGACTCGCAAGCCGCCGTAAGCTCGACGCCGGATTCCTGCGCCCGCGAACCGACCAGTCGCACCACGTCATCCACGACACTCTTTACATCAAACGTCTCGAGTTCGAGATCGGTGCGCCCGGCTTCGATTTTGGACATGTCGAGAATGTCGTTGATCACGTCGAGCAGGAATTGCCCGCTACGCCGGATGTCGGACACATATTCGATGTATTTTGGCGAACCCAAGGTTCCGAACATTTCCGTGGTCATGATTTCGCTGAAGCCGATGATGGCATTGAGCGGTGTGCGCAGTTCATGACTCATATTGGCCAGGAATTCCGACTTTGACCGATTGGCGGATTCGGCGCGGGTTTTTTCGCTGGCATATTTGTCTGCTAGTTCAGCGAGGCGTTGTGACTGCTCCTCGGCGGTCTGTCGTTCGCGCTGCAAATCCCGGACTGTCACCATCAAGGTCTTTTCGGAATTCAGCAGTTTTTCTTCCTGTTTCTTCAAAGCCGAAATATCTGTACCTACAGACACAAAGCCGCCGTCTTTGGTGCGCCGCTCGTTGATCTGCAACCAGCGTCCGTCAGCCAGTTGCACTTCGACGGATCGCGCGCCTGATCGGTCATTGATTTCGCCTGGCACATATTGCTTGACGATGGGTTCGCGCGCCGCACCTGCCACCACATGATAGGACGTGCCGGGAATGCAGGCTGATGTCGGCAGCGAGTGGAATTGCTGATACTTGCTGTTGCACAGCACAAGGCGGCTCTCCGTGTCCCACAGCACAAAGGCTTCCGAGATATTTTCGATAGCGTCCTTGAGGCGCATGTCAGCTGCTTCGTTCATCTTGTCGAGTTGCTTTTGCTGCGAAATGTCGAAGACGATGCCTACCAGATGTGGCTCGGTGGTTTTATCACCGGGAGCAAGAGCCGCGCGGGCCCGGAGCCATACCCAGTTTCCGTTCTCATGCCGCATTCGGAACTCATGGTCGAAAGTCTTGGCGCGCCCCGTCAGCAATTCTTCTGCAAGATCGTCCAGCTTTGCATCATCAGGATGGATGCGTTTGGCAACATCGCCAAAGGTCAATCGTCGACCGTCGGCAGTGAGTCCGAGAATGTCATACATGGAAGCCGACCAGAAGAAGCGACCCTCCGCCAGGTTCCAGTCCCACAAGCCGCATTGCCCACCATCAAGCGCGCGTTCCAACCGCGAGGTGGCAACACCCAGCGCGTCATCCGCTTCAGTTGCCTTGGCTGCCTGCCAATAGAAAGCCGCCGATTGCAACGACAGAATGAGGAAGGTCACGCCGAACAGGATTGCGAGTTGCGTGACACCGCCCTGCCAATTGTTGAGAACAGTGTCTTCCGGCAACAAAGCGATGAGATTGCCCGGCATCGCGCCAAGGCTGCGTGATGCAACATACGCCACCTCACCGTCTGGCAGGGTGAGGGGACGCAGCACACTCGAGTCAATTTCGTTGGCCGTGAAATAGGAGGCGCCCAGAACCTCCGTCGCATTGCGTCCCACAAGAGTTTTTTCTTCTGGTACGGCTGCAGTAATTTTGCCGGACTGGTCCACCACAAAAAACTGCCGGCCCTCAGCCTTGGCCTTGGGCGACAGGGCTCTCTCCAGTTCAGCTGTTCCAAACAGCGAAAGTGTGTGGCCTTCAAATGTTGCGCTATGTGCCTGTTCGCGCAACTGCTGTGCCGCCATGTCGGCATGCAACAGGGTGAGATCAGCACCATCAGCCAATTGCCGATCGCGATTCTCGGAGAGTTGCGAGATGATCGCTGTAGCGAGGGTGAGCAGGAACAGAACCGTCATCACCGTCACCAGACGGCGCAGGGCTGTTTCGCTGACCTTGAAACCGCCGTGTCCCGGCAGGGGCAAGCGCAGAACACGCTCTTTCAAAAACAGTTCCCTGATCTGGGCTTTCTGCAACGTTACGGATCCGATACGATAATGTGCCCTGCGCAGGGAACAGAACTGTCACGCCACTCAAACTAACTGGTTCCCGCGCAGTGGCCCGCAGGATTACCCCTCGCGAATCTGATTTGCCAACCCCTGAATGATGTCCTGATTCGATTTGTTGCGATGATCAGGCCAATGTTCTTGAAATGATCTCGTAAACGTCGTTTGAGAGTCCGCTCTTCGACAGAATCCGCTGCATTTCTGCAGCCGCCTTGCCACGCCGAACCGCATCATACTGCTTCCAGCTACGGAAGGAGGTTGCCATTCTGGAGGCCACTTGCGGGTTGAGAGTGTCCAGCGTGAGGATGACATCAGCCAAAAGCGCGTAGCCTGAACCGTCTGCCGCATGAAATCCGGCCAGGTTACCTCCGGTAAATCCACCGATCAGAGCATAGACGCGATTGGGCGTCTTAAAGGTGAACGCCGAATGTTTCGTAAGCGTTTCGATTCTGAGTGCTGGATTTGCCGCGGGCTTTGCAGCGGTCAGCAAGAACCATTTGTCCACCAGCAGGTTGTCTGTTTGGTGGCGCGCATAAAACGTGTCGAGCATGGCAGAAACGCGGGTATTATCAACGTTAAGCACTGCAGCGAGCGCACCAGTTTCGATGGTCATATTGCGCGCTTCAGAAAAATCTGATTGCGCAATTGCGACAGCATCATCTGTATCGGAACGAGCCAGCATCGCCAAGGCAGCGAGACGCAAACTGCGGCGACCCGTGCCTGCGGTATCAGGCCGGTACGGACCGTCCTCTTCGGTTTCATGAATCACGCGGCGCAAATCTTGGGCGAGGTATGAAGACAGCGCTTGCAGAACATCTGTGCGCGACGTGTGTACTCTCGTTGCATCAACATCGGAGCCAATGGTCACCGTGATTTCAGCTTCGCCGGGCAATTGCAACATCAACGCTTTGAATGCGGTGTCGAGTTCCGGCGAAGCCAGTGTTTGCTGCAGACTTTTTGCAAAAGCTGACACATCAAAACCGTCGCCGTCATAGGCTTTCAACAACAAGCGTCGGGCGGATGTCTGCGCGGCTTCCCAGCAGTTGAAGCTGTCGCTGTCATGGGCCATTTGCAACAAGAGATCATCATCGCTCGTATCACTGTGTAAAATGACTGGTGCCGAGAAGCTGCGGTTGATCGACAGCACGGGACGTTCGCTGACATTCTGGAATGTCAAGGTCAGTGACGCATCAGACAATTCCAATATGCCACCGTGCAGGGTCACATTTTCTTTGGAGAGTAGCGGCAGTTCGCGTCCGTCACGCCCCAGGAGCCCTAGCATCAAAGGCATGTGTTGCGGCTGCTTGCCAGTTTGCCCCGGCGTGTCTGGCGTATGTTGCGAAATCACAGCACTGAACTCTTTTGCCGCTGCGTCATAGGACGTCTTCACAGTTACAATTGGCGTACCCGCCTGCTCATACCATCTGGAAAAAAGTGTCAGATCCCGCCCCGAAGCGTCGGTCATGCAGCGCAGAAAATCTTCAACTGTTGCCGCTTCGCCATCATGCCGTTCGAAGAACAAATCCGTGCCGTCGCGAAACGTGTCGCGTCCCAGCAAGGTCAACATCATGCGGCAGATTTCAGCTCCCTTTTCATAAATGGTGGGCGTGTAGAAATTGTTGATTTCGATGTAACTTGCAGGCCGCACGGCATGTGCAAGTGGTCCCTGATCTTCCGGGAATTGCCGCGCCCGCAGCGTTTTCACATCCTCAATCCGTTTCACCGCCCGCGAGCGCAGGTCTGACGTGAACTCCTGATCCCGGAAAACTGTCAGGCCTTCTTTCAAACATAACTGAAACCAGTCGCGGCACGTGATCCGGTTGCCTGTCCAGTTGTGGAAATATTCATGCGCGATGATGCGTTCAATATTGACGTAATCAGTGTCTGTCGCTGTGTCAGGCCGCGCCAGAATATATTTGTCGTTGAATATATTAAGCCCCTTGTTTTCCATTGCACCCATGTTGAAATCGGACACGGCAACAATGTTGAACACATCAAGATCATAGGCCCGGCCAAAGCGCTCTTCGTCCCAACGCATGGAAGCCTTCAGTGACTCCATCGCCCAGGCACAACGATCTTCTTTGCCTTTCTCAACATAAATGCCAAGCGACACATCACGGCCTTCGATAGTTTTGAATGTGTCCTGCACGGAAGCAAGATTGCCGGCAATGAGAGCGAACAGATAAGTCGGCTTCGGGTGCGGGTCATGCCATTCAGCAACGTGGCGATGTGGATCGCTGGTATCGTTGCTTGCGACAAGATTTCCATTGGAAAGAATAACCGGCAAGGCTTTTGGCGCGTCAATGCGTACTGTATATGTGGCCATGACATCAGGCCGATCATACATGAATGCAAACCTGCGAAAACCTTCGGCTTCCATTTGCGTGCAATAGGTTCCGTTTGATAGATACAGCCCAGACAGCTTGGTGTTGGCTTCCGGGTTGCAAAACTGCGTGATCATCAACTTGAATGCCCGGGCAGGAGGGGCGTGTATCGTCAGCTTGTTTCCAGCATATGTAAACCCATCAGCGGCGAGCATATGGTCATCGATTGCAACAGCCGCCAGGTTCAACTCTTCACCATCCAAAACCAACTTGCCCCCGCCGCCCGGCCTTGGTGTCATATGCAAGCAGCTTTGAACGCTGGTCTGGACCGGTCCCAAAATAACGTGCAAGTCGACGTGCGAGACAACAAAATCTGTTGGCTTGTAGTCTTTCAGGTGGATTGTCTCGGGTGGGGCGATGCGCATGGTGTAGTCCTGCAAAGTGATTTGCAGCTGACTATATCAAAGCGTTGCGATCACCGCTTCAACAATACCGACATAGCCCTTGGCGTCCCAAGCCGACCGCCCGATGAACAGCCCATCGATATGGGATTGTGTCGCCAGTTCAACGCAGTTGCCGGGATTGACACTGCCGCCATAGAGAATGGGAAGTGATCCCCCAGTCAGTGATTTTACGAGGGCAGCGATTTTGACATGCTGCACATTGGCAAATTCCGGTGAGGCGGGAGTGCCACCTTCACCAATGGACCACACAGGTTCATATGCGATAATAACATTGCCTTGGGCGGTTTTTGACACGTATTTCAAAAGCCCCCGCACCTGCCGCTCCAACGCTTCTGCTGTTTTGCCAGAGTCGTATTCGCCCTTCGTATCACCAATGCATACAAGTGCGGTGAGACCGTGCTTCAACGCGGTTTGCGTTTTTAAGGCTACAGTCTCGTCAGTCTCATTAAAATATGTGCGCCGTTCGCTATGTCCGATTTCGACGAGAGTTGCGCCACAGTCTTTTATCATCAACGGCGACATCTCTCCAGTCCACGCGCCCGCATCCGACCAGTGCATGTTCTGCGCACCAATTTTGAATCGCGTCCCTTTCAACTTCTCTGCGACATCAGCAATGTAAGGGAAGGGTGGTATGATAAATGGCTGCACGACTTGCGTCTGTGATATACTGGATGCTTTCACTGTATCGGCAAAGGCATGCGCATCGGCCCGCAGCTTGTTCATTTTCCAACTGGTGCCAATCCACGGAATTTTGCGCGTCATCAATTATATCCTGTATTCGCGTAAGGCGCCCAATAGGCCACAGATTCTTTCAGCGCCGCAACTACATTGCGATCCGCCGGCTCGCGCTCGCGGAACGCCAACTCCAGACACAACTCATTATTGACACCACCACCATCACACACCGCGTCCAACAACTTCGGCGGTGTGATGAGGCCGTTCTCGTTGTATTGCGAAGTGAAGGGCCAATGTCCGCCCTTGTTCATGGTGGATTGCTTGATGTGGATGATCGGCGATTGCGTGGCGAAATCCTTGGCCCAGGCAAACGGGTCGATATCGCGCGGGTTGGAAGATGACACATCACCGTGATCAATATCCACCATCGGCACCAGGGGAATGGGAAGCTTTGCCGCGTTGATCCAGTCCTGCAGTTCTTGCGTCGCCGCCAAAGTGTGTCCCAATTCCCGCGCCACGGACATTGGTTCCCAGAACAAATATATCAGGCCACACCGCGCCGCGTAGGTGGCCACGTCGCGCCAGCAGTCCAGCGCAATATCCATGATAGCGCGGTAACGTGCTGGGTCATCCATGTCGCGATAGGTGAGTATTGCGAACTGTGTCCCAATTGCAGGGCAATCGAGGTCTGCTGCAATGTCGACGTAAGTCTTGAACCATTCCACATAGTAGTCACGCACCTCCGCATCCGGATGGCCGAAGTGATTGAGCCTGCCATAGGGGCCTGTCATGGCTGAGGTGATCTTTGCATTCTTTGCCGCAAGTGCCTTGCCCATCCGCGTCGTCAGTCGTGCTACGGTTTTTGCATCCCATGATGGGTTGATGAATTCATGCACCAGTTGAATGTGGCCAATGCCAACTTCATCAGCAAGTACACTAACAAACTCCTCCGGTTCGGCAAAGCGGTTGACCAGTGGATTTGTGTTGACCGACAATGTGAACGCCATAGTACCTCCGACCCCTTGCTGCATCGCAGCGACGAATTCATTTGACTCCAAACCTAATATGAAAAATATTGCACGACAAGAAAAATAATTCATATGCGACGGGAGAGGTCTTGAACCAGATGTCCGCAAACCTGCCGGTTGACGAGGAGGCCGCCTTGGCCGCCCGTGCTGCATGGTTGCATTTCGCCGGGGGAAAAACCCAAGGTGAAGTGGCAGAGATTTTGGGTGTGCAAAGTACCAAAGCGCATCGGTTGATTGCCAAGGCCCGCGCCGAAGGCCTCATCCGTGTCTTCGTCGAAGGCCCGATTGCGGGCTGCATTGCACTCGAAGAACAACTCAAACTCAAGTTCAATCTCAAGCACTGCGAAGTCGTGCCGAATATTGATGAGGGCGCGTTGCCACTCCGCACACTGGCTACTGCGGGTGCGCGCTATCTTCGCAACATCATCGAAAACGAAACCTACAATCTCATCGGCATGGGCCATGGCCGTACGTTGGCCGCCGCAGTTGAAATGATGCCAAGCGTCAACGCAGGCAAGACAAAATTCGTCTCCCTCCTCGGTGGCTTGACACGCCGTTTCGCTGCAAGCCCATTCGACGTGATTCACCGCTTGGCCGAACGCACATCGGCTGAAAGCTACGTCATGCCTGTGCCCTTCTTCGCCAACACTGCTAAAGATCGGGCCGTGCTTGAATCGCAATATGGCGTGTCTGATGTCATCGAAATGGCCCGCAATGCCGACATCTATATTGCAGGCATAGGTGAAGTGGACCGAAAGAGTTTTATCGCGTCAGGTGGCATGGTGGATGTTGACGATGTTGAGAGCGTCGTGACTTCTGGTGCCTGTGCTGAAATTCTCGGCCATTTCTTTTTGGCCGATGGCACCCACATGCCGCATCCTTTGTCTGATCGTGCCATGGCCCCGCGCTTTGCCGATCTCAAGTCCCATAAAATCGTCGCCCTCGTCGGCGGCACATCAAAGATTCAGGCCACACGTTCCATTTTGGCAAGTGGACTTCTGCACGGCTTGATAACCGATGAGGCGACAGCACGCCGCCTCGTAACCAAGTTGAATCCACGGACTTAAACAGGAGGACCATACCATGTATGACAAAGAAAAAGGACTGTTCGAGGCATTCGTAGATGGCCGTATGAGCCGCCGCGAATTGCTGCGGGCCACAGGTAAACTGGGCCTGTCAGCAGGAGCCGCAGGCGCGCTGATCACAGCTGCGCAAACCAAGGCCATGGCTGCTGATTTCGACTGGATGAAGTTCAAGGGATCGAAGGTCAAGCTGCTCCTGAACAAACATCCCTATGCCGATGCCATGATCGCCAATATCCAGACTTTCAAGGATTTGACAGGCATGGACGTAAGTTGGGACGTGTTCCCGGAAGACGTTTATTTTGACAAGGTGACGGCAGCATTGTCGTCAGGCTCAACGGAATATGATGCCTTCATGACTGGTGCTTATATGACCTGGACCTATGGTCCCGCAGGCTGGATCACCGACCTCAACGAGTACATCAAAGACCCTGCCAAGACCAATCCCAACTTCAATTGGGACGACGTGTTGCCGGGCCTGCGCGCTTCCACCTCGTGGAACGGTGTTCCCGGTGGCGAACTGGGTTCCGCTGATGCCAAGCAGTGGTGCATGCCTTGGGGCTATGAGCTCAACAACATCTCCTACAACAAAAAGATGTTCGATAAGGTCAAGGTTGAGCCACCAAAGAACATGGGTGAAATGGTTGAGACATCAGCTAAGCTCTCGAAAGACCTTGGCGGACCTTACGGCGTTGGCGTGCGCGGCTCGCGTTCCTGGGCCTCGATCCATCCGGGCTTCCTCTCGGGCTATGCCAACTTTGGCGAAAAGGATTTCAACGTTGCCGATGGCAAATTGAAAGCCGCCATGAACTCGGCAGGCTCCAAGTCCTTCCACAAGGACTGGGTGAAAATGATCCAGGATTCAGGTCCGAAGGATTGGGCCAGCTACACCTGGTATCAGGTCGGCACGGACTTGGGTGCAGGTGCTTCCGCCATGATTTTCGACGCCGATATTCTGGGCTACTTCATGAATGGCGGCGACAACAAGGAAGCAGGCAATCTGGGTTATGCTCCGTTTGCAGCTAACCCTGCGGCAACCGCACCAACACCAAACGTCTGGATATGGTCACTCGCCATGAACAATGCTGGCACCCAGAAAGACGCCGCATGGTACTTCATGCAATGGGCAACCTCGGTTGAACATGACCTGTTCGGCGCCCGTAAAATGGACTTCGTAAATCCGGTCCGCGCGTCCGTGTGGAAGGATGAGGAATTCCGTGGTCGCATCGACAAGAAGTATCCAGGCTACCTGAACCAGCACGACGTGTCGGCTCCGGGTGCGAAGATCTACTTCACGGCACAGCCGCTGTTCTTCGATCTCACAACCCTGTGGTCGGAAAACTTGCAGAAAATGGTCTCCAAGGAAATCCCGGTCGAAGAAGGTCTGGATGCCATGGCCGCCGAAATGGACAAGAAACTGGCCGAAGCCGGCTTGGGCTAAGGCACACCTTGTGCGCGGGTTTTCACTCCCTGGAGCCCGCGCATACTTTCCCTCATCCGGCCTTCGGCCACCTTCTCCCGTTGGAAGTAACGGGAGAAGGCCGATAAGTCTGCCTTCTCCTGCGCCTCTTCGCGGGAGAAGGTGGCCGAAGGACGGATGAGGGGTATCCAGTACTTATGGCTGAAGAACAATGACCACCACTATCAAACAATCCCGCTTCATGCGAAAAGCGCTGCCTTACTTCCTCAGCTTGCCCGCATTGTTGATGTGCATTGGCATTCTTATTCCCTTCCTCACCGCCGTCTATTATTCGATGTTGCGCTACCGCCTGAACCTGCCCGCCATGAAGGGCTTCATCTGGTTCCAGAATTATCTCAACTTCTTCACCGATCCAAAATTCTGGAATACGCTGAAAATCTCGCTGCTTTATGCAGGAGTCACAGTCGTCGTTGAATTGCTGTTGGGCCTCGCCATCGCGCTGCTGTTGCAAAAACGCTCGCGCCTCAACAACTTTATTTCCATTCTTTTGCTGCTTCCACTTATGACAGCACCCGCTCTGGCTGCGCTGATGTGGAAGCTGATGACCAATCCTAATTTCGGCATCTTGAGCTATCTCGTATCGCTGATGGGTGTGACCAACATGAAATGGGGATCGGATCCCGCAACGGCCTTGTTTACCGTCGTGCTGGTTGATGTCTGGGTTTACACACCTTTTATCATGATCCTGTTGTTGGCAGGCCTGCGGTCACTGCCACCCGCACCCTTCGAAGCCGCAGCACTAGATGGTGTGCCGCGATCATTCGTCTTCTTCCGCATTACACTCCCAATGCTCATGCCCTATATTCTCACCGCAACGCTGTTCCGTCTGCTCGACTCTATCCAGCAATTCGATATTATCTACGCCATGACGCAAGGTGGCCCCGGTGACAAATTGCTGGTGTTCCAGGTGCAGGCCTATCTCGACTTCTTCCAGGCTACCAACGTCGGGCGTTCTGCCGCCCTCATGGTCATCCTCTGGGCCATCACCTATTTCCTGTCGAACCTCTTCATCAAGCAATGGCTGAAACTGCGCGAGAAAGCGAATGGGGTGGCGTAGATCATGGACCACATGTCCCCCCTCGAAAAGATTATCCGTGGCGTGCTCCTCGGCCTCGTCGTAATCTTTTTCATGTTCCCGATCTTCTGGATTTTTTTGATGTCGTTTCAGAACAACGACTCGATACTCCGCATTCCACCATCGGTATTCTTCACGCCGACTTTGGAAAATTACGTGGGCCTTCTTACGGGGCAAATGAAAACTGCTGCGGGAACACTCGAACTGAACTTCATGCGCAATCTTGGGAATTCGGTGCTGCTCTCGAGTGCTTCGGTGATCGTGTCTCTGATCCTTGGCGTTCCTGCGGCTTATGCCTTCGCCCGTTTCAAATTCCGTCTGGGTGAAGACATTGCATTCACACTTTTGTCCTTCCGCTTCGCACCTCCACTTTTGGTGCTTTTGCCACTGTCGCTCTATTTCAAGACCCTTGGCCTCACCAACACCTATGTCGGCCTGATCTGGGTCTATCAGCTCATTTGTTTGCCGCTCATCCTGTGGATCGTGCGCGGTTATTTCGAGGACCTGAGCCCCGACATTGAACACGCACATCGTATTGCCGGATACAACTGGTTTCAGACGTTCTGGAAGGTTGCCATTCCCTTGGCCCTTCCGGGCATCGCTGCTGCGGGACTGCTTGCCTTCATCTTCGCTTGGAACAATTTCGTCTTCGCATTGGTGCTCGCATCTGCTGACAAGCAACCCGTCACCGTGGGCGCACTTGCTTTCGTCACAGCATCCGGCATCCAATATGGCCAGATCGCGGCGGCCATTGTCTTCTCGATACTCCCCACCTTTGTCCTCGCCATGTTTGCGCAGCGCTATCTGGTTGAAGGCTTGTCACTTGGAGCCGTCAAAGGATGAGCAGTCTCGCCATCACATCCCTGTCAAAGTCCTACGGCGCATTCAAGGTTTTCGAAGGCCTCGACCTCACCGCCGACGCCGGGGAAATTGTTGTGATCTTCGGCGGCTCCGGCACGGGTAAAACAATTCTGTTGCGTCTGATTGCCGGAGTCGAAGAACCAACAAGTGGCAGAATTGAACTTGACGGTGAAGACGCCGCCGACATAGCGCCTGAACATCGCGGCATCGGCATGGCCTTTCAGAACTTTGCGCTTTTCCCGCATATGTCGGCATCTGAGAATATCGCGGCTCCATTGCGCGCCTCAAAATCCAGCACGGAAAAAATCGCTTCTGGCGTGGCCCGCGTGGCCAAGCTGTTGAAGATCGACCATGTGCTCGGCCATGCACCGCGCGAACTCTCCAACGGGCAGAAACAGCGCACAGCCCTTGCCCGCGCTTTGGCGGCGGAACCCAAAATCCTGCTGCTGGATGATCCTTTGCGCAACGTCGATGCCAAGCTGCGTTTTGAAATGCGGCTTGAATTGCCGCGCTTGCTCCGCCAGTCGGGAGCCACCGTGCTCTATGTGACGCAAGATTATAAAGAAGCCATGGCCTTGGCTGATCGCATCGCCGTTCTGGCGGGCGGAAAATTTGTGCAACTTGCATCGCCGGAAGATATTTATTTGCGACCCGCAACATTGAACGTAGCCAAGCTGTTTGGCGACCCTTCCATCAATACCGCCGAAACCGAAGTCTTGGTATCTGGCAAGCAGGCCCATGTGAATATCCGTGGTGCAAGCGTTACCCTGCCCATGGCTTACGCTTTCCACGTCGGGCGGAAAGTTGTGTTCGCCGTGCGCCCCGAAGCCGTCGTCCTGTCGGAAGATGGCCAAGGCCTTGAATGCTCGGTCACAGCCGTTACACCTTTGAACGAACGGGTCGTGTTGCTTTTGAAATCCACGGGCGGTTGGGAATTCCTCGCGTCACTGCCTTCGTCAGCAAAAGTGCCGCATCCCGGCGCCATGCTGCGGGCAAGTTTCGAAGCATCGGGAACACATCTTTTTGACCAGCCAACAGGTGAGCGTCTCCATGAGTGAACTTATCATATCGAAGGTCGACAAGATTTACCGTTCACGCGGTAAAAAGCCTGTGCATGCGGTTCAGGATTTGAGCTTTACGGTGAAACCCGGAGAGATCGTGGCTCTGCTTGGCTCGTCTGGCTGCGGCAAGACTTCGACGCTTCGTATGATCGCCGGTTTTGAAGATGTGTCGAATGGATCAATCACACTCGATGGAAAAGCCATCCACACCCTTCCGCCATCAAAACGCGGCGTGGCCATGGCCTTTGAAACTTACTCGCTCTATCCGCCCCTTACCATCGGCGACAATATTGCGTTCGCGTTGAAATCATCATCGCTGTCAGCCGAAGAACAGCAACGCCGTGTCAAGGATATGGCAGAGATGTTGGAGATTTCCGCCATCCTGCAAAAATATCCGTCGTCAGTTTCAGGCGGCCAGCAGCAACGCGCCAGTCTTGGCCGAGCTCTGGTGCGCAATGCCGGACTTTACCTGCTGGACGAACCCATGGGCCAGCTTGAGCCACAGCTCCGCGCCATCCTGCGTGGGCGGATCAAAGCCTATCTGCGCCAGCACAACTGCACTACCATATTGGTGACGCACGACCAGACCGAAGCCAATGCGCTGGCTGACCGTATCGCCGTCATGGAAGGTGGTATTCTCCAGCAATATGCAACGCCTGTCGAACTCAAAGCCAAGCCAGCAAATCTCTTCACCGGAACTTTCATCGGTGAACCACCCATGAATGTATTTCCCGTCAAAGTAGAAGCCAATGCGAAGGCAATCGCCTTCCATATTGACGGGAAGACGGCTCTGACCTATCCGACTTCCGAACTCTCTAGCGATGTCTTTCAAGCCTTGTCCAAAAATATAAATATTTCGCTCGGCATCAGGCCCCATGCGCTGCATATCGGCGAAGGCCCGATCACTGGTCAGGTCGTTGCGTGTCAATGGCTCGGCGATCAAACCCACGTCGCAGTGGATGTTGCAGGTCGCACCGTCGTGTCAGTCAGCCATGACCGCATGTCAGTAAAGCCCGGCAAAATTCTTTCATTGAATGTCGCCGCTGGCGATCTCCACCTCTTCGACACTGCATCTGGCGAGGCTATTGCCCATGGAGCTGTGCTCGCATGAAGGATGGCGTGATCATTGGCATTGATGCAGGAACTTCGGTGATAAAATCCGTGGCCTTCTCAACTGATGGCACGCAACTCGCCACCGCTGCCATCACCAATCAATATGTGACATTGTTCGATGGCGGTGCTGAACAAGACATGGCGCGGACCTGGGCTGATACTTCAACAACACTGAAACAACTCACCGAACAAATTCCCGACCTCGCAACACGCCTCATCGCCATTTCCGTCACAGGGCAGGGCGATGGCATGTGGTTGATTGACAAGGCAGGCGAACCCGTTGCCCCCGCGTGGTTATGGCTGGATGCACGCGCAGCTGATATCGTCGAGGAGTTCACCACGTCAGCGCATTACGCCGCGCACTATGAACGCACGGGCACAGGTGTGAATGTGTGCCAGATGAGCGTACAACTGGCTTGGATGCAGCATCACCGCCCAGAAGTTTTGGCCAAGGCGACCCACTCATTTCATTGCCAAGACTGGATTTATTTCAAACTCACAGGTGATCCCGTTACAGACCCTTCGGAAGCCAACTTCACCTTCGGCAACTACAAGAACAGGGAGTATAATCTCGATATTCTCGATCATCTCGGCGCACCCAACGCTAAATCCTTGGTCACGCCGATTGTCGACGGCACCACCACCTGTGGTCACCTCACGGATGCGGTGGCCAAGGCTACTGGTTTGAAAGCTGGAACACCGATTTGCTTGGGCTACGTCGATGTTTTGTGTACTGGTCTTGGCGGCGGCTTGTACGACCCGACAGGACAATCTGGTTGCACCATCGTTGGTTCAACGGGCATGCACATGCGCCTTCAACCTGACGTCTCGAAGGTGAAACTCAACACTGAAAAATCCGGTTACACCATGGCCTTTCCTGCGCCTGGAATGGTTGCGCAGATTCAGTCGAATATGGCTTCGACCTTGAACATTGACTGGTTACTCGATGTGGCGCGTGGAATTCTCAAGGAACAGGGCGTTGAAAAATCGCGCGGCGATATGTTGAAGAATATGGATGAAAAACTACTGGCCCGCGAACCTGCGAAAATCATGTATCACCCCTATATCTCCAAAGCTGGCGAACGTGGCCCCTTTATGGAACCTGCAGCCCGTGCCATGTTCAATGGCCTTGATACAAGCGTAGATTATTACGACATGATGCGCAGTGTCTTTGAAAGTTTAGCCTATGCCGCCCGTGATTGCTATTCTGCCATGGGGCCGATCCCCAAAGAAATCCGTATCACAGGTGGTGCAGCAAGATCGAAGGCGCTGCGCATAATTCTTGCCAGCGTTCTCAACGCAAAAGTCCGCAGTGTATCGCGCGAAGAGGCGGGTGCCGCCGGCGCCGCCATGATCGCTGCCGTGCAGCAAAAAATTTTCCCCGACATGACAACCTGCGCCAACACCTGGGTAGAACCCCATCTCGGCGCATCAACTGAACCGGATGGTGCTTTGACTTCACGTTACGAAAAAATCTTTCCGCTCTTTGTTGAAACCCGCACGGCCATGCGCCCAGTTTGGAGAGCCATGCAATGAAACGTAAAATCGCAGTCATCGGGGACCGCTTTATGCTCTCCAGCATGTTTGAAGACGCATTGCGTGAACGCTGCAAGCTCTTTGAACTTGAAGTTTCAACCCACGATCTTCCGTGGCCGGACGAACCGATGGAACATGGTTATGCTGTCGAAGGCATGGATGGCCTGAAAGAATATATGGGCTCAGCCGATGAGGTCACCACACTCACCGGTGACGCAGAAATTCTTGTGACGCAACTTGCCCCCTTGTCAGCTGGTATCATGGACCAACTGCCCAATCTCAAATTCGTTGCCGTGTCCCGTGGTGGTCCTGTCAACATTGATATGAAAGCCGCCCGTGAGCGCGGCATCACCGTTGTCAACACGCCAGGCCGCAACGCCTCAGCCGTTGCGGAATTTACAATCGGTGCCATTCTCGCTGAAACCCGCAACATCACCAAAGGTCACGATGCCCTGCGCAAGGGTGAATATCGCGGTGACCTTTACCGCGCCGATGTAACGGGACGTGAGCTGCATGAAATGACGGTAGGCCTCATTGGTTATGGCGAAGTGGGTCGCCGTGTGGTCAAATTCCTGAAAGTCTTCGGCTGCCGCATTCTCGTCAGTGATCCCTATGTGCAGTTGACGGCAGAAGACTTGCGTGACGGTGTTATCCAAACGTCACTCGAAACAGTTCTCGCTGAAGCCGACGTGATCTCGCTGCACGCCCGCGTAACCGCTGAAACCACCAAGATGATGAATGAAAACACCCTGCGCAAAATGAAACCGGACGCCACGCTGGTTAACACCGCGCGGGGACCGTTGTTGGACTATGACGCGCTCACCCGCGTCATGCAGGGAGGCCATTTGCGGGGCGCTATGCTGGAAACCTTTGGCATTGAACCCGTGCCCCCTGATTGGCCATTGCTGCAACTCCCCAACGTGACTTTGACGCCGCACATAGCAGGCGCTTCAGTTCACACCGTGCGATATGCTGCGGGTTTGGCTGCTGAAGAAGTGCGCCGCTATCTGGCGGGGGAACCTGCTGTCAATCGATGTTGAGGAAAAAAGACCCAGCCCGTTGCTTGTCATACTGATTGTGTGCGGTCCCTCATCCGGCCTTCGGCCACCTCGAGCAAGAAAATGCGACCTTCCTCGTCGTTCTCCACAATTCATATTGATTTCCTCGCGCACTTGGCGAAAAAGCCCTCCACAACCTGACTGGAGCAAATCATGAAAGCCAAACTTGGCATGTCCCCCATTGCGTGGTGGAATGACGATCTGAAGGAACTCAGCGATGACGTGTCGTTGGAAGAATGTTTGCGCCAGTCACGGTCAGCAGGATTTACCGGCATGGAAATGGGGCAGCGTTTTCCGTCTGATCCCGATGTCATGTTGCCCATCCTGAAAGCAGCCGATGTCACTCTGTGTGGCGGCTGGTTTTCGGGCACTTTGGTGGATGATGATGTGGCGTCGAACAAGGCGCGAATCCAGCCGATGATTGAATTGTTCAAGGCCGTGAAAGCGCCGTGCATTGTTTATGGCGAAGTGGCCCGTTCCATTCAGGGCGACCGGTCCCGCCCTTTGGCGACGAAACCAAAAATCTCCGATGACGAAATGAAGGCCTATGGTCGCAAGGTTACGGAATTGAGCGACTGGGCTGCGGCGCAGGGCATGCCTTTGTCCTATCACCACCACATGGGGGCCGTGGTTGAGACCGAAGCTGAGCTTGATGCCTTCATGAATTATTCGGGCATTCCCTTGCTGATTGATGCAGGTCATCTGGAATTTGCCGGTGGCAACGCAATGCGCGCCATCGACAATCACCACAAGCGCATTACCCATGTGCATACCAAAGACATTCGCCGCGCTGTTGTGAATGGTCTCGACCGTTCGAAGCAATCCTTCCTCGACGCCGTGGCGCTGGGTGCTTTCACAGTGCCGGGCGATGGTTCGCTGGACTTTAAAGCCATCGTGCAGAAATGTGCGGACTATGGCTATGAAGGCTGGTTCGTGGTTGAAGCCGAGCAAGACCCAAAAGCGAATCCGCCGCTGAAAATGGCGCAGGTGGGTTATGCTGAACTGATGCGCGTCATGACGCTTGCTGGTTACACCGTGGAAACCATGGGTTTTCCTGTGGCCTGACGTGGCGCATTTTCATTTTTGACCAACTGATCAGGAAGTGCTTACCTGTTGCCAACGCCCCCAAGGCGTCACGACTCTCAGGGAGAATAAAAATGAAATCACGTAATATTTTCGCGGCTGCTTTGCTGGTTGGCACCATGTTGGCCACTGGTGCTGCCCAGGCCAAATCACTGGTCTATTGCTCGGAAGGCTCGCCAGAAAACTTCACACCTGCCATGAACACCACGGGCACCAGCCTTGATGCGGCACGTCCGGTTTATAACAAGCTGGTACAATTTGTTCCCGGCACTACAACCGTAGCACCCGCCTTGGCCGAGAGCTTCGAGATTTCCGCCGACGGTACCGTCATCACTTTCAAACTTCGCAAGGGTGTGAAATTCCACTCCGGCGTCAACGGCTTTACGCCAACCCGCGACCTGACCGCAGAAGATGTGATTTTTTCGTTTGAACGCCAATGGAAAGCAGAACACCCCTACGCCAAAGTCTCAGGCGGTGCCTATGACTACTTCAACGACATGGGTATGCCAGACAGCTTGGTTTCCATTGTCAAAGGCGCCGATGACTTGACCGTCGTCATGACCTTGAAGGAGCCAAATGCCCCAATCATGGCCAACCTCGCCATGGATTTTGCCACCATTCAGTCTGCTGAATATGCAAAGTTCCTGTTGGACAAAGGCACACCCGAACAGTTCGACCAAATACCTGTTGGCACCGGCTCATTCCAATTTGTGGATTATCAAAAAGACGCCGTGATCCGTTTCAAGGCTTTTGATGGTTGGGCAGGCAAGCCAAAAGTTGATGATCTGATCTATGCCATCACGCCAGATGCAACGGCCCGATATGCAAAAATCAAGGCCAATGAATGCCAGGTCATGATTGCGCCAAATCCGGCTGATCTTGAAGCCATGCGCAAGGACGGCGATGTGCAATTGCTGGAACAGGCTGGCCTCAATGTTGGCTATCTATCTATGAACGCCTTGAAACCGCCTTTTGACAAACCAGAAGTGCGTCAGGCCATCAACATGGCCATCGACAAGGCTGCGATCCTGAAGGAAGTTTATCAGGGTGCAGGCCAGCCCGCCAAAAACCCATTGCCACCCACCATCTGGTCCTACGATGACTCGACGGTGGACTATACATACGATCCGGCCAAGGCCAAGGAAATGCTGACCGCTGCCGGTGTGACTTCATTGACCACGGATCTGTGGTGGATGCCTGTACAACGCCCCTACAACCCCAATGCCAAGCGCATGGCCGAAATGATGCAGGCCGATTTGGCCAAGGTTGGTATCACGGCAAACCTCGTGTCTTATGAATGGGGCGAATACCGCAAGCGCCTGCAAGCCGGTGAACATCAAATGGGCTTGCTCGGGTGGACCGGTGACAATGGCGATCCGGACAATTTCCTGTTCCTGC
>JANPCL010000152.1:0-25135 GCA_031430915.1 Hyphomicrobiales bacterium | reverse complement strand
CGACCCCGGTGAAGGCACAGCCGCCAAGCGCCGTGCATCAGCAGTCATCATTGACCACCTCACACCGCCGCTCACCCGCGCTGAAAGTTACGGCCCACTGAAAGACCTCGAAGCGCTGGTCGACGAATATTACCTCGCATCCGGTCTCGACCCGCGCCGCCTTTCATTGCTCAAACAGAACATCCTCGACCTCACCCGCCATCACAACATGGACAAGGACGCAGGATTCACAGGCGATGACGATTCAGATTTGCAAAAACTCGACACGTTTCTCTGCGATCTGAAGGAAGCGCAAATCCGCGATGGCCTGCATATTCTGGGCGAAAGCCCCACGGGGCAGCAGGAGACGGATTTGCTGGTCGCCTTGACACGCATCGGCAACGGCGAAAGACCATCGTTGATCCGTGCAATCGCAGCAGATTTCGAGTTGGGGTTTGATCCACTGAATTGCGAGATGGGGGAAGTCTGGACTGGTCCAAAGCCTTCCGTACTTCTTGATGTTTCAATCGATCCTTGGCGCAGCGTAGGTGATACTGTCGAACGACTGGAACTTATGGCATCCCGACTCGTCGCAACACCCCCTCCCCCTTCGGGTACTCCCTCGGCCCCCTTGGGCCGGGGGAGTACGGCGAAGCCGGGAGGGGGTGTGTCCACACACTCTGTTCTAAACTTCATCAACCAAACCCTCCGCCCCACCCTCGCGTCCTGCGGCCAATCCGAAATCACCAACCTCCTCCGCGCCCTTTCAGGCCAATCCGTGCCCCCCGGTCCCTCTGGTGCCCCCACCCGTGGCCGCCTCGACGTTCTCCCCACGGGCCGCAACTTCTACTCCATCGACAACCGCACCCTGCCCACCCCCGCCGCTTGGACCCTCGGTAAAGCCTCAGCTGATGCCCTGCTCACCCGCCACTTTCAGGACACCGGGCAACACCTTAAAAATGTTGGCTTATCTTGCTGGGGAACCGCAAACATGCGCACCGGTGGAGACGACCTCGCGCAAGCCATGTGGCTGATGGGTGTGAAACCTGTGTGGGACACAGCCAGCTGGCGCGTCACAGTCTACGAAATCCAACCACTCGCCGTATTGGGCCGCCCCCGTGTGGACGTGACCTTACGCATTTCCGGCTTCTTCCGCGACGCCTTCCCCGCGCAAATTGAACTGCTCGACAAGGCCATCAAAGCCGTGGCCGCCCTCGAAGAAGACGCCGAGGACAACCCCCTCGCCGCCTCACTCTCCACCGCCCGCATTTTCGGATCAAAACCCGGCGCTTACGGCGCAGGCTTGCAAGCCCTCATCGACGAAGGCATCTGGACCAGCAAAGCCGACCTCGCCGCCGCCTATGTCACCTGGGGCGCCTACGTCTATGGCACCCATGAGCAGGGCCGCAATGATGAAACCTCCTTCCGCGAACGCCTCTCAAAAATCGAAGCCGTCATCCACAATCAGGACAACCGCGAACACGACTTGTTGGATTCAGACGATTACTACCAATTTGAAGGCGGCATGAGTGCAGCTGTTGAAACCGCGTCCGGCAAGAAACCGCGCGTCTATCACAACGACCATTCGCGCCCGGAACGCCCCGTCGTCCGCACCCTCGACGAAGAAATTTCCCGCGTCATGCGCTCGCGCGTTGTCAATCCCAAATGGATCAACGGCGTCAAACGCCACGGCTACAAAGGCGCATTCGAAATCGCCGCCACAGTCGACTACATGTTTGCCTTCGCCGCCACAGCTGACGCCGTAAAATCCCACCACTTCGACTTGGCTTACGACGCCTACATTGAAGCCGACGCAACGCGCCAATTCCTGGCCGACAACAACCCCGCAGCCTTGCGCGAAATGGCCCAGCGCTTTCAGGAAGCCATCACCCGTGGTTTATGGCAACCTCGGCTCAATTCCGTTCATGACCGTTTGAAAGATTTAGCCCAATGACCGAAGACCTCGAAAAAGACCCAAGTGATATTTCTGGCCGCCACAACGAAAAAATGGCGAAGAAAAAAGCCGCCCGCGACAAGATAATGGCAGGAAAGACCATCGAGAAAGGCCTGCTCATCGTCCACACCGGAAAAGGCAAAGGCAAATCCACCGCCGCCTTCGGCATGGTGTTCCGTCACGTCGGCCATGGCATGAAGTCCGGCGTGGTACAATTCGTAAAAGGTGCCTGGGGCACAGGCGAACGCACAGTCCTCGAAAAATTCCCGGACCTCGTCACCATCAAGGCCATGGGCGAAGGCTTCACGTGGAAAACCCAGGACCGCGACCGCGACATCGCCCATGCCAGACAAGGCTGGGAAGAAGCCAAACGCATGATCGCCGATCCAGAGCTAAGACTGGTCATGCTCGACGAACTCAACATCGTGCTGCGCTACGACTATCTGCCTTGGGAGGAAGTGAAGGCGGTGCTGGAGTCGCGACCTACGGACAAACACATCATCATCACCGGACGGAATGCAAAGGATGAGCTCATCGAGATGGCAGATTTGGCCACAGAAATGGAACAGCTCAAGCATCCGTTCCGCAGCGGCGTGAAGGCGCAGGCGGGAGTGGAGTTTTAGTCAAAACGCCTTTGGCAACCCAGCCTGCTTCAAAACTTCATTTGCAGTGTGACGGCTTTTGGAACGCGGCACTGTGACAGAACGTCCAGTTTCTGCATTTTGCCATTTCTCATGGCTGCCTTTGCCACCTTCCACTTGTTCAAAGCCTGTAGCCGTCAAAATCTTTATCAGATCGCGATAAAAATCTTTTGGCAAAATTAAGCTACAGCAAGTGTGCGATGTAGTTCGATGTCAAACAGAAACGGCCGTTTGGCACTGGGCAAATTGGCTTCGAGCATGTCTGGAGCCAGGACCTCGACCAGCGACACAAACTCTTCAAATGTTTCTGCTTCCACAACCAACCCCGGAATATTCGAGGTTGATGTGAACACCTCCGCTTCGGCGTCCCAAATGGCTGTGACTTTGAAATTCTGCTTCATGGAAGCTCCATAGCATTTTCCGTCCAAACTTGCAAAACTGAACCAATCAAACATGAGAATCTTGTGCTCAAATTGCATACCAAAGCAAACCGTGCTAAAAAACAGTAATGAAAGACATCGCAACAAAACCTGACATGGTCGCCATTCGACGTGAAGGCCAAGCATTTCTTGCAGAAATCGAAAAACGCGGCCACCTCCTCCCATCGCTAGAAGATGTGACGGGTGTGAAGCAGTATTCCACAATCTCAAAACCCAGATCGCGCCAATTGGTGGGCTTTGCTGAAGATCAAAAACCACAGGTTATAAGACCAAAGTGACAGCACCGCTGCTGATTGTATTGGCTGGACCCAATGGTTCTGGAAAATCAACATTGTGCGGCTTGCCAGCTTTCAAAACAATTCTTGAAAGACGCGACGTCACTGTTATCAACCCAGATGATATCGCTCGCCAAGCGCCACCTGACAGCAATGCTTTGATATGGTCAGGACGCAAGGTCCATGAACTGACGGAAACGCTGATCCTCAATAGAAAGTCGTTCCTTGTTGAAACAACTTTGTCGGGTCGCAATCACTTCAAGACAGTCGAGCGCGCAATCGCCGCAGGCTATGAGACGGCGCTGCATTTTGTGTTTGTTTCAGATTTGGGCTTGGCGAAACGCCGGGTGCGACTACGTGTCGAACTTGGCGGCCACAATGTGCCCGAAGTTGATCAAGAGAGGCGATATGGAAAGTCTCTGTCTCACGCAGCAGAGTTGATTGGACCCGTCGATGAAGCGCTGATCTACTGCAATGACCTCAGATCAAGAAATCATGAGTTGATAGCCGCCTATCGAAGCGGCAAAAAACTTCTTTCAACAATAAATCAACCCTATTGGTTGCCATGATGCCGCTTCTGGCGGAAACGCGTCCGCAAACAATCTTGCTCACACACGTATAACAATCTAAAAGCGACCCCAGCAGCGCCCCACCAACGGGGCTGGAAGCTACTCCGGTGCGGCGGACCCTGACGGGCGTCTAGTCCGGAAGCTGCCTTTCCCCGCCACTTCGGCGGCGTTGTGACTTGGAGAGGCAGGAAAAATGACCGATAAACTGGGGGTGATGTTGTGTGGCCATGGCAGTCGCAACCGGAAGGCTGTGACTGAATTTGCCAATCTTTCGGAGCACCTGAAAAAGCGCCTGCCGCATTATCCCGTTGAATTCGGCTACCTCGAATTTGCCACCCCCATCATTCGCACCGGCCTCGATATCCTGAAAGAAAAAGGCGTGACCCGCGTGCTTGCAGTACCCGGCATGTTGTTTGCGGCAGGGCATGCCAAGAACGATATTCCGTCAGTGTTGAATGCCTATGCCGCACAAAATGGTCTCCGCATCGATTACGGCAAGGAACTGGGCATTGACCCCAAGATGATGCGCGCTGCTGGCGACCGCATCCAGCAAGCCATCGACGCCGCGCCCACCCATGCTGAAAAACATGAAACACTCTTGCTCGTCGTGGGCCGTGGCGCGTCTGATCCCGATGCAAATTCCAACGTCGCCAAAGTCATGCGCATTCTCTGGGAAGGTTTTGGCTTCGGTTGGGGTGAAGTCGCCTATTCCGGCGTCACCTTCCCTCTGGTCGAACCCGCGCTCGAACACATCACCAAACTGGGCTTTAAGCGCATCATCGTATTCCCTTACTTCCTGTTCACCGGCGTACTGGTGCAACGCATTTACATGGCAACCGATGCAGTTGCGGCAAAACACCCCAACGTCGAATTCCTGAAAGCGCCCTACCTCAACGACCATCCTGCGGTTGTTGAAACCTTCGTCGAACGCATCGAACAAATCATCACCGGCGATATCGCCATGAATTGCCAGATGTGCAAATATCGCACGCAGGTGCTGGGTTTCGAAGCGGAAGTCGGTGCCGTGCAGGAAAGTCACCACCACCATGTGGAAGGCCTGAGCGCCAAGGCTTGCACACATTGCGACACGCAAGGAAATTGCACGGGCCTCTGTCAGGACGGCCCGTTCAAACTTGCGTCAAAACCGCAAACACATAATCACACACACGACCACGGCGATCACACCCATGCGATTTATCCGCATGCGGATCATCCGCTGGGACCAAAGAGCATGAAGAAATAATGGACTACCTGCGCGATCCTTCAGCAATTTACGCAAGATCATTCGAAATGATCCGGGCTGAGGCTGATTTTCAGCAGATACCGGAGAATGCCCGGCACATCGCAACACGCGTGATCCACGCCTGCGGCATGGTAGAGATTGTGGACGATCTGATCATTACAGAAGACTTCACGCCCGCTGCAATGACCGCGATGCGAATGGGCGCACCGATATTTGTTGACGCTGAAATGGTACGCCACGGCATCATCGCCAGGCAGATCAAAACCGGCAACGAAATCGTCTGCACACTGAACGATCCACAGGCACGTGAGACCGGAATCGAAAAAGCCATCACCCGTTCCGCCGCAGCACTTGAACTCTGGCGTGCCAACCTCGAAGGTTCCATCGTCGTCATCGGCAACGCACCCACTGCCCTTTTTGCACTTCTGGAAATGATAGACGCCGGCGCATCCAAACCGGCAGCCATCGTCGGCTTCCCGGTAGGCTTCGTCGGTGCGGCAGAAAGCAAAGCCGAACTCGCAGCCAATCCACGGGGCATTCCGTTCGCAACCATCAAGGGCCGCAAAGGTGGCTCGGCGATGGCGTCGGCGGTGATCAATGCCTTGGCGGGGGAGATGCAATGACCCCTTGGCTCACCATCATCGGCATTGGCGAAGACGGTTGGGATGGTCTTTCAGCCGCAGCACGCAACGCAATTCAATCAGCACACCACATCATCGGCTCAACCCGCACTCTAGCCATGTTGCCCACAACAGCCGCACATTCTCACGAATGGCCGCAACCATTCTCGGCAGTCGTCGAACAACTGAAGCCACTGCACGGCCAACCCACCGTCATACTCGCCACAGGTGACCCGATGAACTATGGCGTAGCGCGAAAAATCCTGACCTTCATTCCAAAAGCCGAAGTCAACATTATCACGCATCTCTCGGCCTTCTCACTCGCCGCTGCCCGCATGGGGTGGTCCCTGCCCGACTGTGATTGCTTCACCATCCACGGCCGACCTGCGGCCAATGTCGAGACCTTCATCCAACCAGCCGCGCGACTTCTCATTCTCACCGAAGACGAAACCTCAATCGCCGAAGTCTGTCGCCGATTGGTCGCACGCGGTTTTGAAACGTCCGAAATCACCGTCCTCGAAAATATGGGTGGACCGAAAGAGCGCATCACATCCTTCACTGCCAATGATATTCCACACATGGATTGGTCGCCGCTCAACAGTCTCGCGATCCATTGCAAAGCCTCAAGAAACGCAAAAATCTGGTCACGCCTTGCGGGCCTGCCGGACGATGTATTCTTGCATGATGGCAAACTCACCAAGCGCGAAGTCCGCGCCGCAACCCTCAGCGCGCTGAGCCCAGCACCCGATCAAATCCTCTGGGATGTCGGCGCAGGCTCTGGTTCCATCGGCATCGAATGGATGCGCTCCACCCGAGGCTGCGATGCGTATGCCATTGAACCCCTCGAAGACCGCCGCGCCATGATCGCCACCAACGCCGATCAATTGGGAACACCACGCCTTCACATCATCCCAAAATCCGCACCCGAAGCCTATGCCGATCTGCCCCGCCCCCATGCCGTATTCATCGGTGGTGGAATTTCCGTACACGGAACATTTGAAGGCGCGTGGGAGGCCCTGCGCTCCGGTGGCATCATGGTCGCCAACGTGGTGACCATCGAAGGCGAGATGCATCTGTATGACTTGCAGGACAAGCACGGCGGCGAACTGGTGCGCATGGATGTCTCCACACTTACCAAAGTCGGTCCCCACCGCGCCTTGAAACCCCGCATGGCCGTCACCCAATGGCGGGTGAGAAAACCATGACCGGAACACTCTACGGCGTCGGCGTCGGCCCCGGCGACCCCGAATTGATGACCGTCAAAGCCTGGCGCCTGATCAGCATGGCAAAAGTCATTGCCTACCTCGCAGCCAATGAAAATGAATCAACTGCCCGCAATATCGCCCGACATTTTATCTCCGATGACATTGTGGAAATCGCCATCAACATGCCCATGCGGGTGGAACGCGAACCAGCGCGGCTGGCCTATGACGAAGGTGCACGGAAAATTGCTGCACATCTTGCAAAGGGTGAAGACGTTGTCATGCTCTGCGAAGGCGACCCGTTTTTCTACGGCAGTTTCATGTACATGTATGAGCGTTTGGCGTCATCCTTCACCACCGTCGTTGTCCCCGGCGTCACCTCCATCACCGCCGCTGCATCAGCCATCGGCCAGCCCTTGTGTGAACGTGACGACGTGCTGAAAGTTTTGCCTGCCACCATGGCGGAAGCAGATTTGAGCCGCGAACTGTCAACCACCAGTGCCGCAGCCATCATCAAGGTGGGCCGTCATTTTGCAAAGGTCAAACGGGTGCTCACCACGCTGAAAATGGACCACCACGCCACCGCAATTGAATACGCCACTCACGACAAGCAACTGATCCGCGATGTCACTCAGATCAGCGAACACACACTACCCTATTTCACCACCATTATTGTACGGACGTGATTTTGCAGCCAGCCATTTTCATTCTTGGGCCAACAGCTGTGCCACTGGCACAAATCGTCAAAGCAAAGCTGGGCGGCAAGATTCATGGCCCTGCTCACATCCACGGCGTGGATGATGTTTATGACAAAGCCACAACTGCCATTGGTTTCGCATTTCAAAGTCAGCAGCCCATCATCGGCATTTGTGCGTCTGCAATTCTCATCCGCGCTGTTGCTGCTTTTCTCAAGAACAAATTGACTGAAGCACCCGTGATTGCTGTGGCAGAAGACGGTTCTTCGGTGGTGCCATTGCTGGGGGGCCACCACGGTGCCAATAAAATTGCAATCGAGATTGCTGCGGCAGTAAAAGGCCACGCCGCCATAACAACGGCAAGCGACGTGATTTTTGGTCAAGCCTATGATGAACTTGCGATGGGTCTCATTCTCGGCAATCCGGAAGATGTAAAGTCGGCAACGGCTGCAAGGCTGCGCGGCGAGGAGGTCTTTCGCCACAACAGCATTTACAACAGAAAGGGAGATGACCGGAACATCATCTATCACCCCACAGTTCTGGCCGTGGGCATTGGTTGCGAACGCGGAACCTCGGTTGAAGAAGTGCAGGAGCTGATCAAGTCAACATTTGCAACCCACAACCTCTCAACCAAATCAATCGCCGTCTACGCCTCAATTGAATTGAAGGAAGACGAGGCCGCACTCTCGGCACTTCACAACGTTGTCTATTTTTCTGCGGAAGAACTGAATGCGCAGTCTGCGCGCATTGCAACGCCTTCCGATTATGTTGCGGAAACAGTTGGAACTCCCAGTGTAGCGGAAGCAGCAGCTCTGGCGGCAGCAGGCGATGAAGCAACTCTTGTTGTTCCAAAAACCAAAAGCAAACGCGCCACAATTGCAATTGCAGAAGCGCCGGAGCCAATTTTGGACCCACCCGGCAAACGGCGCGGCAAGGTGTCTGTTGTCGGCATCGGTCCGGGCACGCGAACAATGCGGAGCCCCGAGGTCCCCGCGGAATTGGCCATGGCAACAGATTGGGTAGGCTACGACCTCTATCTTGATCTGGCAGTTGATATCAAAACCGACCAGACCGAACATCGCTTTCCTTTGGGCGGCGAGGAAGCCCGCTGCCGCCACGCCATCGAACTGGCAAAGCAGGGAAAACACGTCGCACTCGTCTGTTCGGGCGATGCCGCAATCTATGCCATGGCAGCCCTCGTCTACGAATTGATCGACCGTGAACCAAATCGCGTCGCGGTCGAAGTGCATCCCGGCATATCCGCCTTCCAGGCGGCGTCAGCTAAGGCAGGAGCCTTGATCGGCCATGACTTCTGCTGCATCTCGCTGTCTGATCTTCTCACGCCTTGGGAAACCATCGTCCAGCGCGTGACAGCAGCAGCCCAGGGTGACTTCGTTGTCTCGTTCTACAATCCGCGCTCTTTGAAACGCACTGACCAGATTGTGAAGGCCTTCGAAATCCTCAAACCCCATCGCAACCCCGATACACCCATCGTCCTCGCCTCAAATCTGGGGCGTCCCGAAGAAACCGTCCGTGTACTGAGGTTTGACGAGTTCAACCCTGAAGACGTCGACATGCTTACCATCGTCATGGTGGGCTCAACCCAATCAAAAGCCCTGAAGCGTGGCGATAGCAAAACCTATGCTTACACGCCCCGTGGCTATGCCAAAAAGATGAACCCCCAATGACCGTACATTTCATCGGTGCCGGCCCCGGCGCCCCCGATCTCATCACCGTTCGCGGCTTGCGGCTCATCCAGAAATGCCAAGTCTGCCTCTATGCAGGCTCGCTCGTTCCGGAGGAAATTGTAAAATCTGCTCCTGAAGGAGCAAAAGTCATCGACACCGCACCACTGCACCTCGACCAGATTATTGCCGAAATTGAACAAGCCCACATTCAAGGCCATGACGTGGCGCGTGTGCATTCTGGCGACCCGTCAATCTATGGCGCAACTGCCGAACAAATGCGGAGGTTGGATGCACTCAACATTCCCTATGATGTTACACCGGGCGTACCCGCTTTTGCAGCAGCCGCAGCGGCGTTGAAAGCCGAACTCACCCTGCCCGAAGTGTCACAATCCGTCATCGTCACCCGCACCACCATGCAGGCCTCCGCCATGCCGGAAGGTGAGGAGCTGGAAAAACTTGGCGCATCGAAAGCCACCCTCGCCATTCACCTGTCGATACGCAATCTCGCCCACATTGAGCGCGCCCTGTCGCCGCATTACGGTGCCGACTGTCCGGTCGTCGTCGCCTATCGTGTCACCTGGCCCGACGAACAGTTCATCCACGGCACCCTTGCGGACATTGCCAGGAAAGTTCGCGCGGCAAAACTCACGCGCACCGCACTGGTGCTTGTGGGCCACGTCTTCGGCCACACCTCATTCCGCAATTCGGCTTTGTATGATGCAGAACACGAGCATGTCCTGCGCAATCGCAAGACTGCAAAAAAGCAGTCTGTTAAGCATGTTTGAGGCAACACCAATCCGTTTAACCGAATAGCGATTTCAAGCTGGCAGACAGGCGCTTCCCTTGGAGCATCCAGATGTCCACCACCGCCACCACTCTCGATACCCTCGTGCAGAACGCACTCACCGCCTTGGCCGACCCAGCTGGTGATGCCGCTCACGCAGACACCACAATGCGGGAACGTTTCTTCGAATTGATGGTGCTGATCCTCGGCAATCTCTACACCAAGACGCCTGTTGCGAGCGCCCTGTTCGACCGTGCCACCATGAGCAAGATCACCACAGGCATGGACGATGTAGACGCCGGAAAACTGACGGGCCGCACGGAGGACTGGCTGCGCCTCGAAGGTCTGCTGCGACAACAGGACGGTGCCAAAGCCTATTTTCTCACCCGCTCATCCCTCTCAGTATTATCAACACTGTCAAGCGCAGGCCTCCTTGGAGACGTGATGGCAAAGATTTTGAAACGGTATCAGGAAGCAATGCCGTCAGAAAACCTGCGCGCAGCAGTTCGGCTTTTGGGTTCCTATTACATCAACAACGTGACACGGGATTAAACCCGCCCGGCGTGAAAGCCGGACGGATTGATAGCGTTACTTGCGGGTCTTCCCCGCTGATTTTGGCTCACCCAAGGTCACAATATCCTCAAGCAACCCGCGCGTGCCGTTGTGCACAGTCAAAGTCTGAACCTTGTCGGCGATCTTTTCGAGCGCTTCCAGTTCCTTCAACCGCATCATCACAGGGTTCTCTGCCATCACTTTTGCGGTGTTGAGCAAAGAACGCGTGGCGTTTATTGCGCAAGAGTTATTTTTGCGGGGGCTCAACTGATTTCAAGATTTTGTCCCGGCCTGAACGCCTGAAACCGTTCAGCAGGAATTTTTGCTGCTGCCAAAGCCACCGCCAAATCCTGTCGCGGCTGGTCATGGGCTTCGTTTGTGAGCTGAAACGTGCCCCAATGATGACCAATGGCTTTTACAGCCCCGCAGTCCTCAAAAATCCGCACTGCCTCTTCAGGGTTGACGTGATGGTCCTTCATGAACCAGCGTGGTGCATAGGCACCAATTGGAATGTGTGCGAGGTCAATACGATCAAATGTCTGTGCCACCTGTTTTGAAAATTCCCCCGCACCGTACCCGGTATCGCCGATGTGATAAACATTGCCCACAGGCGACGTAATGACAAATGAACACCACAATGATTGACGCCGATCCCCCAGACTGCGGGCTGACCAATGATAGGTCGGTAAGGCGTGAATGGAAAATTTTCCAAACGAGGTTTGCTGTCCCCAGTCCAGAGTGATCATCGGTGCCGGCATTTTACCCGCCCGTGCCACATCAAAGTCAACTCCAAGCGGCCCGACAAATTGCGGGCTGAAACGCTCGGCAATCCGCCACAGGCTGGCTTTGTCCAGATGATCGTAGTGATTGTGCGTCAGCAAAACCGCATCAATGGGCGGTAAATCTTCAAATGCCACACCCGGCGCATTCACCCGCTTGGGTCCGGCAAATGACACCGGACTGGACCGCTCAGCGAACACCGGATCAATCAAGAGATTAAGACCCGCCATCTGCAACAGGAAACTCGCATGACCAATCAGTGTGGAGCGAATGCCCGTGATACGTTCTGGTGGCTTGTGATTGTGCGGACTGTCGAATTGCTTCGGCCAACGCGCGCGACCGCCACCCAGACTCCACTTCAACACATCCATCTGCGATTTGTCATGGCTGTGGCCCGGCACAAAAAATCGCGTTCCGTCAAAATGGTCCGATGCCGGACCCGTATATTTCCGTTTGGGCATGCCGTGAGATAGGAGATGGAACCCAAAGCTGCAAGTGTGATCCGCAAAAGTTCAGGCACTTACATCGCAACAGCCAACGCATCCCTCAATTTCTTGCCCCGGTTCTTGTAGGCATAGCAGCGACTGTCAGCCAGACGCAGCACCGAGTCAGCATCCACAGTGGCACCGCGGATTTGCGCAATGCCATAGCTGAGGC
The DNA here is from genome assembly GCA_031430915.1 of Hyphomicrobiales bacterium. Classification (GTDB taxonomy): domain Bacteria; phylum Pseudomonadota; class Alphaproteobacteria; order Rhizobiales; family Aestuariivirgaceae; genus Aestuariivirga. The sequence goes on along the minus strand of JANPCL010000152.1, from coordinate 13,056 downwards.
CAAGCTCAAACGGCTGGCCTTCAAATACGCCATTCATTTCGTCGACGGCTTTTTCCAGCAGTGAAACACGCTGTTCGGCGGCCTGGGCCGTGGTGTCACGCATCAGGATGATGAACTCGTCACCGCCCACCCGCGCAATGTAATCGTGAAACTGTTTCCACTGGTTCATGATGCCGGCAACCTGTTGCAGGGCGTAGTCGCCCGCCGCATGGCCAAGACTGTCATTGATCTGCTTGAAGCGGTCCAGATCCACGCAGCACAACGAGTAGACCACGTCCGACTCGCGCGCTGCTTTCAATGCAGCCTCCATCGTCGCCTCGAAGGCATGACGGTTCGGCAACCGTGTCAATGGGTCATGGTTTGCCATGTAAGCCAGGCGTCGTTCCAATTGCCGGCTGAGGCTCACGTCTTCCAGTACAACCACAAAGCCTTGGGTCTCACCATCGGCCTGCTCCAGCGGTGTCACAACACATCGCACATTCCGGCTGATACCGCGATACACCCGCAGCACAAGATTTTTATTTTCCCATTTTGAGTGCGAGATTTTGCATTCCCGCAAGGGAGAAACGCTGGTCAGGTTTTCCTCGTAAAGCGCAAACACTTTTTCCAGCGGCAAGCCAAGGCAATCCTCTTCCACCCGCAAGGCAAGGCTGGTGGCACTTGGGTTGAGATAGGTGATGCAACCCGCAATATCCGTCGCAATTACAGCATCTGCAATTGAACCCAACATCACGCGCAGGCGCTGCCGTTCAACAGCAACCGCCATTTCCAGGTGCTTCTGCCGTGTAATGTCGGCGTCAGTGCCAAGCACGCGCGTCGCCCTGCCTGACTCGTCCCAGGCCACGGCCCTGCCCCGGCTTTGAATCCAGATGTAATGACCGTCCGCGTGGCGCTCACGATATTCATAGACGCAGTTGACGTCCCGCATATTGTTTTGCTGTTCAACTGTTGCCACCACATGGGTTCGGTCATCGGGATGCACCCGCAGCAACCAACCCTCCAGTGAATTGTCCAAATCCGCATCAGGCTCATACCCCCGCATGCGCCACCAGATCGGCGAATAATATGTATCAACGGTAACCAGACTCTGGTCCCAAACCCCCAGATGCGCCGCCTCCAGCGCCTGGATCAAACGACTCTGACCAAAATCAGACAATGATTCAGCAGATGGCGAAACGATAAAATCGCCCTCATCTCGTAAGCCGGAAATCACAGAAACCTGGTCCATCCAAACACCATCGCAGGTTCGCATTAAGATAGGTTTTTGCGGATGTGTAGGGTTTGTGGTGGGGCGTTAATTAAGGTTAACAGCCTTCTCCCTCGGCACCTTCGCCAAGGAAGAAAGAGGCAACACATTCTCCCTCGGCGTCCTTACGCCGGGGGAGTACGGCGACTGCGTCCGCCGTAGCCCACTTGGGCGAAGGGGGAAGCCGGGAGGGGGTGTTTCCACAAACTCGGTCTACCCCAATCTCCTCAGCGCCTCACTCACCTTCACCTTCCGAGCCTCCAGCTCCACCTTCAACTCGCGCGATTCATCAAGCACTTCGATCGGTGCCTTGGCCACAAACGCCGGATTGTTCAGCCGTCCATCAATCCCGCCCATATCCTTGGCGATTTTTTCCAGTTCCTTGTTGAGCCGCGCCTTCTCCGCCGCAAAATCAATCACACCCTCCAGCGGCAAGGCAATCGTTGCTTCGTCCAGCACCATCTGCGCCGATGACTTCGGCACTTCATCTTCAAACGTCAGCGCTGACAACCGTGCCAACCGCTTGATCTCCGCATCCCACGCATTGGCACGGCGGCGTGACTCTTGTGACGCGCCCACCAGCATGCAGGGAATTTTGGCACCTGCGTTCACGTTCATCTCCGCCCGCACTGAGCGCACTTCCGAAATCAGCCGGATCACCCAGTTGATTTCAGCATCTGCCGCTTCGTCGCCCAAGCCCTTATAGGACGGCCACTCCGCATCAATCAGCATCACATCGCGCTTGGCAGTCTGCCCCCACAGTTCCTCGGTAATGAAGGGCATGAACGGATGCAGCAAAACAAATATCTGGTCCAGCACCCAGGCCGCCGTGGCACGGGTTTCGGCCTTTGCGGTTTCGTCTTCGCCGGTCAAGATTGGCTTGATCAACTCCACATACCAATCACAGAATACGTTCCACACAAACTGATAAAGCGCTGTGGCTGCTTCGTTGAATTTATAGTCTTCAATCGCCTTGGTCACGAGATCGCGTGTGCGTGCCGTCTCCCCGGCAATCCATCGATTGACCGTGACGCGGCACCCCACAGGATCGTAATTCTCATCCCGCGCCACGCCATTCATTTCGGCAAAGCGTGTGGCGTTCCAGAGCTTGGTTGCAAAGTTGCGATAACCCTCAACCCGGTGCTTCGACAACTTGATGTCGCGCCCCTGTGCCGCCATTGCAGCCAGTGTGAAGCGCAAAGCATCAGCCCCGAACTCGTCGACGATCTCGAGCGGGTCCATGACGTTGCCTTTCGACTTCGACATTTTCTGGCCCTTCTCATCGCGCACCAGCGCGTGAATATAGACCGTGTGGAACGGCACTTCCTTCATGAAATGCGTGCCCATCATCATCATGCGCGCTACCCAGAAAAAGATGATGTCAAAGCCGGTGACGAGCACATCCGTCTTGTAGTGCCGCTTCAACTCCGGCGTTTCATCCGGCCAACCTAACGTCGAGAACGGCCAAAGCGCTGACGAGAACCACGTATCGAGCACGTCTTCATCACGTGCTAAATATACAGTACTTCGCCCTTCTTTTTTTGCTTTCCATGATTCTACCAGCGCTATGGAAATGGTTTCAACAACTTCTACTTTTTCACAGCCATAGAAATCCTTTGCGTTTTTGATTGCCTCTGCTTCTGATTCAGCAACGAAATACTTTTCGTCCCCATCTAAGGTGAGATCATAGATGATGCGCTTACCATTTTGATCGACCTTAGACTTCGGACCATACCACGCCGGAATTTGATGACCCCACCACAACTGCCGTGAAATGCACCAAGGCTGAATATTCCTCATCCATTCAAAATAGGTCTTGTCCCAGTTGCCGGGTACAAACTTCGTATCGCCCGATTCAACCGCCGCAATGGCAGGCTTGGCCAATTCGGCTGCATTCACATACCATTGCTCGGTCAACATAGGTTCGATGACAACGCCGGACCGGTCGCCATGCGGCTGGGCGATAATCTTGTCTTCCTTGCCGCGATAGAAACCCAACTCCTCGATTTCTTTCAGCACCAGTTCGCGCGCCTTGTAACGGTCCAATCCATCGTAATGTTTCGGCACATTGTTCTCAGGCGTCGAAATCATCCGCGCCTTTTTGTCCATCAACACAATCAGCGGAATGTCATTGCGCTTGGCGACATGGAAGTCGTTCTCGTCATGCGCACCTGTAATCTTCACTGCACCCGTGCCAAATTCTGGATCAGGATATTCATCGGCAATAATCGGAATCAAACGCTCGGCAATCGGCAAGCGCACCATTTTCCCAACAAGCTTTTTATAACGCTCATCGGAAGGATGCACCGCAACCGCACCATCGCCCAACATGGTTTCAGGCCGCGTCGTCGAAATCACAATCTCGGAAATCCCGTCCACCGGACCATCCGCCAGCGGATAGGCAAAAGACCACATCGCGCCCTTCACCTCCTTGGTTTCAACTTCCAGATCCGAGATGGCAGTTTCAAACACCGGGTCCCAGTTCACCAGACGCTGGTCCTTGTAAATCAACCCATCCCGGTAAAGCTGCACAAACACCTTGACCACGGCCTTCGACAAGCCTTCGTCCATGGTGAAGCGCTCACGCGACCAATCACAGGTCGCCCCCAACCGCTTCAACTGGTTGATGATGGTGCCGCCAGATTCTTCTTTCCATTCCCAGACTCGTTTTAGAAACGCCTCACGCCCCATCGACTTCCGGTCAGTTTTATTCTCCGACTTCAACAACCGTTCGACGACCATTTGCGTGGCAATGCCCGCATGGTCGGTGCCCGGCTGCCACAGCACATCACGCCCGCGCATGCGCTCAAAGCGGCAGAGAATATCCTGAATGGTGTTGTTGAGCGCATGGCCCATATGCAGCGAACCCGTCACATTGGGCGGCGGAATGACGATGGTATAGGGCTCTGCCTTGGGTTTGCGCCCCGGTTTGAAATAACCACCCTCCTCCCACGCCTTGTACAGACGGGCTTCAATTTCAGCAGGAGAGAATTTGGTGTCGAGCATGATGAACCACAAATGATTTGAATGTGGCTGGGGTATAGGGGGGGAATGAGGCTCGAGCAATGCTTGGCTGAAGAGTGCGCAGTCCCTCATCCGCCCTTCGGGCACCTTCTCCCGTTGGAAAAAACGGGAGAAGGCCTTAATGACTATCGCCTTCTCCCGCCCCTCTTGGTGGCCGAAGGCAGGATGAGGGGCAACGTATCAACTACCGCCCTCGCCGCGCCACCCGCTGGATCTCTTCCCGCACCAGCTCCTCAACGATCGTCGGTAAATTCGCATCCAGCCACTCCTTCAGCATGCCCTTCAGCATCTCCCGCGTCATCTCCTCAAGCGAGCGATCCCCCGTTGCCCGGGCCAGAATAGTGTCGCTGAGTTGTCGGAATGCCGTTTCAGCGTGGGCTTCGGTTTGCGGCGACATCAGCGGTGTGGGCAGGCTGTCTTGATAAGGCTGTCCATAGGGCTGCTGCTCATAGCCATAGCCCTCCTCATATCCAGTGCCCGGCTCTGCCTGTCCAGTGTCGTAGGCGTAAGGGTCTTCGGACCAGTCCTGCTGTGGTTGCTGCTGCGGTGGAGGAGCGATATAGCGCAGGTCATCATTTGGCTCGCGCTCGGCAAAACTTGGACGGAGCGGCGTTGGTCCACGCAAAGATGGCCCGGAAAGAATGCCGGAAAACGCCTTGTGCACAGGAACAGCAACACTGCGCGCGGGCGTGGATTTTACCGGCGACCGGCTGTTGGGGGCCTGATCTTCAAGTGCTTCCAGCTTTTTCCGGATGCGACTGCGAAGGTCAGACATTTCTTCTGAACCAGAAACTTGAGGAGCCGCTACTTTGCCTTCAGTCTCAACTGTCATGGCTTTGCGCATGTCGCGCAAGGCGTCGCGCATCAACGCGCCACGTGGCTGCGATGGCGCAGCACCACCCAGAGTCTCAATATCGGAATCTATGGATTTCCGAATATTGGCAAGAATTTCATCGACCTTCACGTTAGGATCCACCGCGCCTCACACACCCACTATTGTGACCATAGTGAAAGCCATTCAACCTGTCACCTGCAACGATCGGTCTGCGCTGGTTACTCCACAGGGTCCGTCTTGTAGCCAATCCACTTGTTCTTCACCTGGTCATAATAATCCCGTGGATCATAGTAACCGCCACCCAGTGCCAGATGCTTGGCGGTCAATTTGCCCATGGCCTGCAGCAACTGGTAGTTCGAAATCATCTGGGCATATTCAGCACTGATCAGTCCCAGCCGTGCACTCAGCACTTCCTGCTGCGCGTTAAGCACGTCAATGGTGGTGCGAGAGCCAACCAGATATTCCTGGTTGATACCGTCCAGCGCCAGCGCTGCTGCTGCCACTTGTGCCTTTGCAGCCGTAATTGCCTGCGCCGATGAAATCAGCGCATACCATGCCGTCGTCACCTGCTCACGCACACTGCGGGTGGCTTCAATGATCTGGATCTGGCGTTGGCTCGCAGTTTGCTTCGTTTGGCGAATATTGGCGTACTCGCGCCCGGCCTGATAAAGCGGGATCGACAAAACACCAGATACAGTAGCTTGATCGGAATACGAGCTGCCATTGTCCAATTTGTCAACACGGGTTGCACTTGCCTGCAAACTCAATTCCGGCAAAAGGACGCCCTTTGCTACCTTCACATCGTGCCGTGCGGCCTCACGTACAAAAGCTGCAGCGAGAATACGAGGGTTGATTTCTTGTGCGGTAGCCAAGGCTGCTTCAAGGCTACGCGGCACTTTGCCCAGTCTGGAATACTTCAGTTTGCTGGGCTTGTGCCCCACAACATTGACATAGGCCGCAATCGACCCCTGCAAATTGGATTGAGCCGAAGCCACATCACCCTGCGCACCACTCACCCGCGCCCTGGACTGGGAAACATCTGTTCGCGTCACCTCGCCAGCGTCAAACCGGGCTTGTGCAGCTTTGGCTTGTTTTTGCAAATTGGCGACGTTTTGCTTGCGTATTGCCAGAATTTGTTGATCACGCACCACCGCTAGATAGGCTGCGGCCACATTGAAAAGCACTGATTGTTCTGTCGCCAAAAGCTGTTGCCGTCCGGCCTCTACAGTTGCTTTGGCCGACTTGATGCCTTCAACAGTCCGAAAGCCACGAAAAATTGGTTGAGACAGGTCGATCCTTACTGTGGTTGAGTCCCGATGAGCATTATCCCGGCCCGTAGAGTCGGTCCATTCGCGCTGAATCTCAGCAGTCGCATTAACTGTGGGCCGCCAGCCGGACTTGGCCGCAGGAACCAGCTCATCCGTCCCGCGCTGCCGTGCCCGATCTGCATTCAGTGTGGGGTTGTTGCGATAGGCGGCCCGCATGGCATCAGCCAGGGTCTCGGCCTGCGCAGCACCTGCAGCAAAAATACCCGCCATCGCAACACCCGCAAGTGCTGCCGCTTTTAGAGTGAGACGAAACGCCACGAATAACCTCTGCTTGATCTGCCTGCCTCGAAGAATCACGCCGCCTCTGCCGTGCCGCTGTGCCTTCGAGGGGGACCCTATATCAATCCGATATGTGCTGCCAACCCCAAAAGCCGCAGTGCTGACATTTTTGAGTTGCTGTTACGGTCAAAGCACAGGGCCAAACCGTCGCAGCGAGGTGAAATCCCCGATCTTCAACATTCGTTAGGTGCAAGGTTGTAACCCCAAACATGTTCGGCTATACGCGCCGCGCAGTGTTGAGGCCTCGTGGCGGAATGGTTACGCAGAGGACTGCAAATCCTTGAATGGGGGTTCGATTCCCTCCGAGGCCTCCAATTCCCGTCAAGTCAGGCCAAGCTTGGCCGCAATTTTGGGAAAACGCCGCTTTAGCCATCCAACAATGCGCACTGTGGCCACACGCCGGAAGCGCCTGACCGGTGGAAAATCAATCGAGAGAATCAGCAAGCCCAGCGGCAGCATCCATATGCCAAGCACCGGCAGGAAGCTGAAAATGCCACCAAAGATCATCAAAACGCCAAGGCCCACCCGCAAAAACAGGTTGGCCGGGACCCTGACCCGACGACCCAGAAAATTGATTGACTTCACGTTAGCCGTCTCCTGCTCAAGTGAGGCAATATGGCAATGATTGTGCCAAATCCAAGTCTATTGTGAAAAAGCATAAAAACACTTGTCCTGTTAAAAGCCCTTGGGCTATAGGACGCCCAATTCCCTGATAGCTCAGTTGGTAGAGCATTCGACTGTTAATCGAAATGTCGTTGGTTCGAGTCCAACTCGGGGAGCCAATTTTTCATGATTTTGAAAACTTGCGGCTGCCCACAACGCAACCGACAACAGCAGCTGTCACCACAAACATCAACGGCGTCACATGCTCATGCAACAACAGAGCTGCCCAGCCTAAAGCCATGAAAGGCTGAAGCAATTGCAGTTGCCCGACCCCGGCGATGCCGCCCAGTGCCAACCCACGGTACCAGAAAACGAAGCCAATCAACATGCTGAACACCGAGACGTAGGCCAGGCCCGCCCACGCCGAGAATCGGATGCCCTCGAACGTCGGTGGCCAGGCCCACACCATCAAACCCGCCATCAACGGTAGAGCCAAAACCAGCGCCCACGAAATCACCTGCCAGCCCCCCAACACCCGCGAAAGTGTTGCGCCCTCCGCATAGCCAAGCCCGCAAACCACAATCGCACCCAGCATGTAGAGATCGCCCGCCGCAAGCACATTGCCACTTTCGTGAATGGCAAAGCCGGAAACCAACGCACTCCCCAGGCACGAAAACAGCCAGAATACCGGGGCAGGACGTTCACCACCCCGTACCACCCCAAACACAGCAGTCGCCAGCGGCAAAAGCCCGATATAAACCGTGGAATGCGCAGACGTAATTGTCTGCAACGCCAGCGCCGTCAACAGTGGAAAGCCCACCACGACGCCAAATGCCACGATGATCAGGGACCCGACCTGCCCTGCGGTTGGCCGCTTTTCCCGAAACAGTAACAGCAAGGTCAAGCCCAACAGGCCGGCAATCGTCGCTCGCGCCATGGTCAGAAACAATGGATTGAAATCCGCCACAGCAAGCCGCGTCGCCGGGAGCGAGATACTGAAAATCAAAATGCCAATAAAACCGCTTATCCAGCCACTTGTTGTTGTTTTCATGATGGCCTGCAATGAACCCAATTGAAGTCGGTCTCAATCATGTTGGCGGGGCGCACCGATGAATAATCAGTTTTGGTGCCATGTGCCTATTGTCATCACGCACATGGCGGACCTGTAAGTGACGCGAATTGACCCTTGGCAGCTGTTCGGTTAAAAGAACACAATCAACCGGGAAAGCAAACAATGGATATCAAGCAGGACACCATCGCAGCCATTGGCAACACCCCCCTGATCAAGCTGCGGCGCGCCTCGGAACTGACAGGCTGCACCATTCTCGGCAAGGCCGAATTCCTAAATCCCGGACAATCCGTCAAAGACCGCGCAGCGCTCTTCATCATTCGTGATGCGATTGCCCGCGGTGAGCTGAAACCCGGCGGCACCATCGTCGAAGGCACTGCAGGAAACACCGGCATCGGCATAACCGTCGTCGCCAATGCCATGGGTTTCAAATCGGTCATCGTCATTCCCGAAACCCAATCGCAAGAAAAGAAAGACGCCCTGCGCCAACTCGGTGCCAAACTCGTGGAAGTCCCAGCCGTTCCTTACAAAAACCCCAACAATTATGTGAAATATTCCGGTCGCTTGGCCAAAGCCCTGGGCGGCGTTTGGTCCAACCAGTTTGATAACGTGGCCAACCGCGAAGCCCACATGCTCACCACCGGCCCCGAAATCTGGAACCAGACCGATGGCAAGGTCGATGGCTTCGTCTGCGCCGTAGGCTCCGGCGGAACGCTTGCGGGCGTCTCGTTGGCCTTGAAAGAGCGCAACAAGAATATCAAGATCGCCCTCGCCGACCCCATGGGCGCCGCCCTCTACAGCTATTACAAAACTGGCGAGCTGAAATCCGAAGGCTCTTCCATCACCGAAGGCATAGGCCAGGGCCGCATCACCAAGAACCTTGAAGGCATCATCGTCGACGATGCATTCCAGATCCCGGACGGCGAAGCCATTCCCATTGCTTTTGATTTGCTCGAACACGAGGGCCTTTGCATGGGCGGTTCAACTGGCGTGAATGTGGGTGGTGCCATACGGCTCGCCCAACAAATGGGGCCCGGTCATACCATTGTGACCATCCTTTGTGACTACGGCACGCGTTATGCTTCCAAACTCTTCAACCCGGATTTCCTGCGTTCCAAAAACCTTCCCGTGCCAGCGTGGCTCACCGATACATCGACCCTGCCCACTGTCTATGAAAGTGTACCCGCATGAGCCACGATCTCGTTTCCACCGACTGGCTGGCCATGCGTTTGAATTCTCCGGACATCGTGATCATCGATGCGTCATGGCACCTTCCGGCAGCAAAGCGAGACGCAAAAGCCGAATTTGAAAAAGAACATATTCCCGGCGCTCGCTTTTACGATATTGATGCCGGGGCTAATCCCGACAGTTCCCTCCCCCACATGTTTCCAACAGCAGATAAATTTGCCAAAGACATGATCGCCGTTGGCCTTGGGGCTGGAAAAACAGTGGTGGTCTATGATTCCGTCGGCTTGTTTTCGGCCCCCCGCTTGTGGTGGATGTTGAAAACCTTCGGCCACCCGGACGTCAATGTACTGGATGGCGGCTTGCCCAAGTGGCGGCGCGAAAACCACCCGACGGCAGAAGGGAAGGCCGCACCCTTCAGGGACTTGCACGTCAAACCCAAGTTCGACGCAACTCGCGTGAAGTCGCTGCAAGACGTGAAACACGCCTTGGCCACAGGCAGCGCCCAGATCGCCGACGCCCGCTCCCGCGCCCGCTTTCGCGGCGAAGAACCAGAACCCCGCCCCGGCGTAAAACCCGGCCACATGCCGGGCGCCATCAATGTGCACTATGCGTCTCTGCTGAACCCGGATGGCACACTGAAAAAGAAGCGGCACCTGCAAGAGGCTTTCAAGGAAACCGGCCTCGACATCAAGCGCCCCATTATCGCCAGCTGCGGCTCAGGCGTAACAGCAGCGATCATCCTCCTCGCCTTGACGGAGCTGGATATAAAAGATGCAACCTTGTACGACGGGTCCTGGTCGGAATGGGGTGCGAGTGAACAGGCAGTGGTGACGGGTTGATTTCCATTTCATTATAACATATGTTATGACTGTAACGATCGTTATAAGGAGAGCAGCATGAACGATATGTCGACCATCAACAAGTGCAAGGTTACGACTGTCGGTAATTCGGCAGGCATCACATTGCCAAAAGAAGTGCTGGCAAAACTCCGCATCGGTAAAGGTGATTATTTGACTCTCGTGGAAACCCAAGAGGGCTATTTGCTGACCCCCTATGACAGCAATTTCGCCAAAGCCATGGAAGCTGCTGAAATGATCATGCGGGAAAACCGAGATGCCCTTAGGGAACTCGCAAAGTAAGCCATGGACTATATTTGGCTTACAGCAGAATTGGCGTCAGCCTTTCATATGCGACAACTTGCAGAACACGGAGGCGGAGCAGGCCTCCGTGACGCAGGACTATTGGATTCGGCCTTGCAACGACCACAGAACAAAATGGCTTATGGTGAACCCGATGCAGCTGAACTAGCAGCAGCTTACGCCTATGGCATTGCCCGCAACCATCCGTTTATAGACGGTAACAAGCGCACAGCGCTCGTTGCATCGTTCACGTTTCTGTATTTGAACGGCTACAAGGTCATAACGTCACAAGCAGAAAACGTAACCGTGTTCCTGTCACTTGCTTCCGGCAACTTGTCAGAGGATGAACTCGCGGACTGGTTCAGGAAAAATCTGCAGAAGTTTTGATCACCGCACCGGTGGCGCATAAAGCAAGCCACCCTTGTCCCACGTATTGTTCAGACCACGCTCAATCTGCAACTTCGAACTTGCCCCTAGATTGCGGTCAAACATTTCCCCATAATTGCCAACTGCCGCAATCGCACGGGATGCCCAGTCTGCATCAAGTCCAAGGTCAACGCCAAAAGTGCCGTCAACACCGAGCAAACGCCGCACACCTGGCTTCTTGGAGTTTGCCTTGTTGTCAGCCACCGTTGGCGCGCGCACATCCATCTCTTCGGCATCAATCAGAGCAAACAAAGTCCAACGTGCAATATTGAACCACTGCTCATCCCCCACCCGCACGGCTGGTCCCAATGGTTCCTTGGAAATCACTTCCGGCAATACAATGTTGTCTTCCGGCTTCGAAAGCTTCAGGCGAATGGCGTAGAGCTGCGACTGGTCGGCCGTATAGGCATCGCACTCATTGGCCTCAAAGGCGGCAATGGCCGCATCTGGCTTGTCAAACACCTTGGCCACATAGGCCATTTCGCGTTCCTTGAAAAAATCTTCCACATTGGCCTGCGTAGTAGTGCCGCTCACAAAGCAGATCGCTGCCTGACTCATGTTGAATACCGACGTCACACCGGACAATTTCTTGACGAGAAAACCCTGCCCGTCATGATAAATAATACCAACAAAACGGAACGGAAATTTGGTTTCCCGCTCCATGGTCCAAGTCGTGTTGCGGGCCAAAACATCCACAGCACCGGCCCTCAACTTCTCAAACCGTTCCTGCGCCGACAAAGGAACGAATGTGACCTTGCTGGCATCTTTCAGTGTGGCCGCCGCAAGCGCCTTGCAATAATCCACATCCATGCCAGCCCAAGTGCCGTCACTGCCCTTTTCGGCAAAGCCCAGAAGCCCGGCATTGACGCCGCAATTCAAAGTACCCCGCGCCTTTACATCTTCTAACGTTGTCGCTTGCCCAGCAATCGTCAGGGCAAAAAGTGAGGCAGTCAGGGCGAGCAACTTGCGCATGGCGAATCCATTGTCGATTGAAAGGTGCCCGACCTTAACCAAAGCCACCCGACGTGCCAAGCCGCATTGCAACCTCCTCGATTGTGGATACTGTTTCACAGTGAGGCTTCACAGGTCGCCGCACCATGACCACCGGAAGCCCCAATAATCGCGCCGCCTCAAGCTTGGCCCGCGTCCGATCTCCACCTGCATTTTTAGTGACGAGATGCGAAACCTTGTTGTCACGCATCAAAGCCATTTCACCCTCAAGCGATTGCGGTGGCCGATCCAGAATAATACGCCAGCCGGCAGGCAATGTTTCAGCGATAGGCTCAACAGTCCGAATAAGCCCCGAAACATCCAGTCGAGCCATGAATGGCCCCAAATCCTTCCGCCCGGTTGTGAGCAATGCAACCGCATGCTTCGGCAAAGCCGCAGCCGCTTCCGCCAGAGATGCAACATCAATCCAGCGATCTCCCGCCCGTGGCACCCAGGCCACCCGCTCAAACCGCAACAGCCTGCATCCCCCAATCTGCGCCGCGACAAAGGCGTGTTGTGACATTGTGGCTGCAAACGGATGCGTGGCATCAAGCAACACATCAACATCATGCGCGCTCATGTACTCAGCCAATCCCCCAACCCCACCAAACCCTCCAACCCGCAGTTTTCCCAATGGCAAAAGAGGAGAAGTCGTCACTCCCGCAAGCGAAGCAGTAACATTATGGCCAAGACCAACAAGTCGCTCCGCAATAGCCCGAGCTTCGTTGGTGCCACCGAGGATGAGAACGCGAAGGGCTGTCATGTTGCAAACACCCCCTCCCCCCTTCGGGGTACTCCCCCGGCGAAGTCGCCGAGGGAGAAAGAAATCAACTTTCTCCCTCGCGCGAAGCGTGGGGGAGTACCCCGAAGGGGGGAGGGGGTGTTTGCAACATGACAGCCCTTCGCGTTCTCATCCTCGGTGGCACCAA
>JANPCL010000151.1:0-3393 GCA_031430915.1 Hyphomicrobiales bacterium | reverse complement strand
AATTTCCGTGTCGGCAACGCCAACTTCACCTTGGCCCTGTAGTCGCAGCTTCACATTTCAGCCGCAAACGCTGCAACTTTTCGTCACCTCGTGCGTTTACAGTCCTGACAAGTTTGTCCAGTCTGGGAGTGCGGTCATCATGGCACACACAACACGCAGAAAATTTTTAGCCGCGGGCCTGTTTGCTCTTCTTGGCGCAGCATCGGCGCGGGCTGAATCGCTTTATGGTGACGACTTACCCTCGAACAGCATCCGCGATGAGAGCCTGTTTCCACCGCCAGAATCACCCGTGGATTTTCCAATCGAATCCACCGACATGGATATCATTCCGGAACGTTTCCACCGCCAGGAAGTGGCTTGGGAAGGCGTCGAAGCTCCGGGCACTATCGTCGTCGATCCCGGCCAGCGCTTTCTCTATCTTGTGCTCGATGACGGCTCCGCACTTCGTTATGGCGTAGGCGTGGGACGATCCGGCTTTGCCTGGTTTGGCGACGCGACAATTGGCATGAAGCGCCGCTGGCCCCGCTGGTTGCCGCCGGAAGAGATGGTCTATCGTGACGCAAAAGCCATGGAATGGGTGAACGGCATGCCCGGTGGCCCGGAGAACCCATTGGGCGCCCGCGCACTTTATCTGAACGCATTTGGGGCCGACACGCTCTATCGCATCCACGGCACCAATGAACCAAAATCCATCGGCAAAGCCATGTCATCGGGCTGCATTCGCATGCTGAATGAGGATGTGGCCGACCTTTTTGAACGCGTGCCCGTCGGCACCAAGGTTGTCGTGCTGCAGGCCAGCGTTTAAGCGGCTTGCGGCAAAAGGCCAGCTGTGGCACATGCGGCGGTCGGGGGTGATACGGGGACCATGAACGTGAAAACTGAAATTGTTATTGCTCTCGCCGCGCTTGCCATTGGCCTGGCCGGTTGTGCCTCCGGGCCCAAAGGTGTGCGGGTCACCAACAATGGCACCTCAGCCTTCACCGACAAGCAAGGCGAAAAAATCCGCAATCTCTCCGCCTCGGAAATCCGTGAACGGATCGTTGGCAAGACATTCCAATACACCCGCAGCGACGGCAACGGCTTTGTCGAATATTTTGCAGACGGCACCATGGCCATCACCGACGACGCCAAGGGCGTAAGCAAGGGCCGCTGGGCGGCCTCAGGCGAACAATACTGCGAAACCTTCGGTGCCAAAGCCGTACAGGAATGCGGCATCTTCAAAACCACCGGTGATGCCTATTTTGCAGCTAATTCACGCCTTGTGGAAATGCAGGTTTAGGCTGGGTTAAAGGACCCTATCAGTCCTCCCCCTATCCAACCAAATACGGGTTCGATTTCCGCTCATCGCCGATTTTGCTTGCCGCACCGTGTCCCGGCAAAAACACCACATCATCGCCCAGCGGCAAAACCTTCGTCTTGATCGACGCGATCAATTGCATATGATTGCCACCGCGCAAGTCCGTGCGGCCGATGGAGCCTTGGAACAATACGTCTCCCATAAATGCAAAGCGCTGGACTTCGTTGAACAACACCACTGATCCCGGCGAATGCCCAGGCGCTTCAATGATCCTGAACGAAAAACCAGCAACCTCAACCACGTCCCCGTCCGACAACCAGCGATCCGGAGTCACCACGCGCGCATCCAGCATGCCATATTGTGCGCCTGTTTTCGGCAGCGACTGCAGCAGGAAATCATCCTCCTTGTTTGGTCCTTCAATCGGCACACCAAGTTTCTCGCGCAATTCCGCAGCGCCACCCGCATGGTCAATGTGGCCATGCGTGATCAGAATTTTATCGATAGTCAGGCCTGCTTGTGTGATGGCCTCAAGAATAGTGGCCACATCACCCCCGGGGTCGACTACCGCACCATGTTTGCTCTCGTCATCATAGACAAGCGCACAGTTCTGCTGGAAAGGTGTGACGGGAACGATGGCAATGCGAAATTGGGTCATGCTCTGGAAATAGCGGCATTATCGGCGTGAAACAACAGTTCTCACCAGCTATCTGTCCCGCTGGACAGCACAGCAGAAGCCCAGTAGCAACACGCCATGACTGACGTCCTCCAAACCCCGCGCGATTTTCTGCGCTATGCCGTTTCCCGTTTCCGCGCCGCAAAACTGGTACATGGGCACGGCACCACCAGTGTTGTGGATGAAGCAGCTTTCCTCATTCTGGAAACCTTGCATCTTCCTGTCGATGACATCAATCCTTGGCTGGATGCAAAACTTCTCGCCGAAGAGCGGAAGTGCCTGCATGATATCATCGAAGCCCGTATCACCACCCGCAAACCTGCGGCCTATCTGCTGAAGAAAACTTACATGCACGGCATACCCTTTTATGTCGATGAACGGGTGATCGTCCCTCGTTCCTACATCGGCGATTTTCTGGTCAATGGCATGCTGGGTTCCGAAGGTGAGCCCCTTGTCGATGCAGACAATGTGTCCACCGTCCTCGACATCTGTACAGGCTCCGGCTGTCTTGCCATCCTTGCAGCCAACTTCTTTCCTGATGCCAAGATTGATGCAACCGACCTCTCTGCCGAAGCTTTGGACGTGGCCCGCATCAACCTGCAAGACCACGACCTCGAATCCCACATCACGCTGCATCAAGGCGATCTCTTTGCGCCCGTGACGGGCAAGCGCTACGATCTCATATTGGCCAACCCGCCTTACGTCGCGAAAGCCGAAACCGAAGCCTTCCCGCCCGAATACAAAGCCGAGCCACTGTTGGCCCACATCAGCGGCGAAGACGGCCTCGACCTCACCCGCCGCATTATGAGGGAAGCACCAAATCATCTCACTAAGGGCGGCCTGCTTATCTGCGAAATCGGCACGGGCCGCCATATCATCGAAAACGAGTTTCCAGAACATGAGTTGATGTGGTTGGATACGGAATTGTCGAAAGGTGAAGTATTTGTCTTGCGGGGGTGAGCGTCTCTCACAACCCACTCACACGCTTGAAATTCTCCCACATCGCCCGCGTATTCCGCCCCATCTCCGGCATGTGTGGCCAGCATGCTTCGACCAGTCGCCCATGGGCTCCGGGGCCATGCTCCCGCTCCAGCGCTTTCACGTAACCCGGCACCGCCGCCCATCCCAGAATGGCCTGCGGCGTAAACTCGCAATGAAACTGTGTGGAAAAAGCGTGTTCACCGATTTGCATTGCCTGCACAGCGGTTGCCGCTGAGCAGGCAAGAACCTTGCCGCCCTCTGGAACGCGACTTACCTCTGCGTGATGCCACTGCATGACTGACACCTTCCCTGCCAAACCGGACAGCAACGAATGATCGTCGACAATCTCAACCTGACAAACTCCAACCTCAGGCACCGCTGCAACGCCAACCGATCCGCCTAGCGAATCCGCCAACAATTGGTGCCCCAGACATATGCCGAA
>JANPCL010000150.1:0-2371 GCA_031430915.1 Hyphomicrobiales bacterium | reverse complement strand
TGACGGGTTGGGACATGCGCTTCCGATCTATGAGTGAAGCTATTCAACCACAGACCGGGGTGTTAGTACCAGACGCTGTTTATTTGTTGGCTGTTCGGTGGCTGCGACGGACTTTCCCCAAAAAGCGCTCATGGAATTCAGCTTTCCGGGCGTAGTAATTCGTAAGTATATCGCGAATGACGGCGGCCCGTTCTGCGTCAACCTTGCTTGAGTCCACGATCAAATCGGGTATCTGGGCCTGCTGGCTTGGTGCGCCGTCAATTTCCGTATTGTCCTTTGCAGCCTTGGCCTTGCCGCCTGCGTAAATTGCAATGGGGGCAGCCTGCACGGTTCCGCCGATGGCTTCAATCGCTGCCACGGTGGCGATGAATTCGTCGATGAATGCAACAATGATCTGATAATCTTGTCGCTCAATCAAGTTGTTGAGCCGCGCTTCGCAAAGCCTGAAATAACCGTCACGCAGCACCTGAATGGTTTGGGTTCGAAGCGCAATCGACGCTACGGATTGAGAATAGCCAGCAGCCAGCGAACTGCTTGCTTGATCACCGCTCTTGAGCTGCAAGCTGGCGTTTGCTGCCAACTGGGCTGCATGGGCCGCGACCGCATCAGGACTTGGTTCGGCGCAGACCACCTTGTCGCCGTCGGTGGTGGTGCCTTGAATCACAAGGCGCTGGTTGGCATCAACAGCCAATATGTGCACATCACCCAAGGTGCTGGTCCGATGAATCACGCCCGGTGGACTGCACGCCACCAGTGCCATGCAAGTCAGACTTGCCATATACAGATTCGATTTCATTGCAAGAACTCCCCTTGGGCCCTCGCAAGGGCACAGCAAAAGATCCCCCGATCGCGAATTCTGTGGGTAGGTTGGTCGTCAGTGGCAGGAAAGACTATGAAGTAGATCACACTTGGGGAGCGGCAACACAAAAAGAGCACGACAATCTTGTCTGGCGCAGCACTCCATCTGGCACTATGATGGTGCCAATTGTAACTTTGGACCAAATACTATGCGTGACTGGTTGATTCATCTGCGGCGTGGCGAATATGCGAGTTTGCAGACGCAGATTCGTGAGGCGCTTGTATCAGCTATTCTGGATCGAAATCTGGATCAGGCGGAGCCTATTCCATCGACCCGCAAGATGGCGAAGTCGCTTGGCGTGTCGCGCAATACTGTTGTGCTGGCTTATCAGGGTTTGCTCGATGACGGATATCTGGTGGCGCGGGAGAGATCAGGGTATTTTGTTTCGGAAAAAACCTTGTCGGAAATTGCCACACCAACGCGGCGCGTCTCGACGAAACCTGCACACGAATCGGCGATTGATTGGGAACGTCGCTTCAAATTTCACCCGGCAAACGCCGAGTTTCCCTCAAAGCCGCAAGACTGGCAGAAATACCCCTTCCCATTTATTTACGGGCAGGTAGATCACAATCTTTTTCCGTTGGCGGAGTGGCGTGAATGCACGCGGCAGGCGCTGGGCAAAAAGTGGTTGGGCACGTGGACGAATGATTCGTGGTCGGTGGATGACCCGTTGTTGGTCGAGCAAATTCGCCGCCGGATATTGCCGCGGCGCGGCATCATGGCGTCTGATGAAGAAATCCTGATTACGCTGGGGGCGCAGAATGCATTGTATCTATTGACGACATTGTTGGTGGACAAGACCACGCACGTCGTGATGGAAAATCCTGGTTATCAGGACATGCGCAATGCGTTTGAATTGCATGCTGGTAAAGTATCTGCAGTTCCCGTCGATGAACATGGGCTGACGCTGGCAGCGGAACTGGACACTGCAGACGTGGTGTTTGCCACACCCAGCCACCAATATCCGACGACAGTGACCATGCCGCTGGAGCGGCGCATGGCGCTTTTGAAAAAGGCGCGGGAGAGAGATTTTCTGATTATTGAAGATGATTATGAGTTTGAGACGAATTATGTCAACGAGCCCTGCCCTGCCTTGAAGTCGCTTGATGATGATGGCCGGGTAATTTACGTGGGCTCGCTGTCGAAGACTTTGTTCCCAGGCTTACGTTTGGGCTTTATGGTGGGGCCAAAAGCGTTGATTGCCGAAGCGCGTGCCATGCGGCGCCTGATGGTGCGGCATCCGCCCAACAACAACCAGCGGGCGGCGGCATTGTTTTTGTCGCTAGGTCACCACGATACCTTGATCCGGCGCTTGCACAAGGCTTATCGCACACGCTGGGAGGTCATGGCGCAGGCATTGAATGATCATTTGCCGAATGCGTCGCGCAGTCCATCATTCGGCGGCACGGCCTATTGGGTGAATGGGCCGGGGTCTTTGGACAGTGAAGTGCTGGCAGAAGCGGCGCTGCAAAAGGGCATTTTTATTGAACCAATGCGCATTACATTTGCCGG
>JANPCL010000149.1:0-4296 GCA_031430915.1 Hyphomicrobiales bacterium | reverse complement strand
GCCTCGAGCTGATGGACGACCCCGAGGTGGATGCCGACATGAAGGCAACCGCTCTTGATATGGTCCGTTCTTCTGCCAAGACGGCAACAGCGAAGCTGAAATTCTGCCGTATCGCCTTCGGGGCTTCAGGCTCCGCCGGCGCGCAGATCGACATGGGTGAAGCTGGCGAAATCGCAATTGCCTTTGTCGGCGATGAAAAAATCCGGCTGGACTGGCAAGCTCCGCGCGAAAACCGCCCCAAGGCCGAAGTTAAACTCGTGCTCAACATGTTGATGCTGGCCATGGCGGGCATTCCCCGCGGTGGCCTTGTCACTGTGACTGCCAACGGCCGGAACTTCCATGTGTCAGCCAAAGGGGAACGCGCCAAGGTGCCCCAGACCATGGCCGATGTATTGACGGGTACAACACCACCAGACACGCTGGATGCCCGCCTGGTGCAGCCCTATTATGCAAAACTGCTCGCCCAATCGGCAGGCCTCGAACTCGCAATGGCCATGGGGGACGAAAATCAGGTTGTAGTGTCCGCCAGCGCGGTGTGACGCCCATCTCAAACCTTAACCGATCCGGCCACCCGCCGTTAACCACTGCAACCGGATTCAATTTTTCGTAAAAACTTTATGTAATCCCGTAAGTACCTGGAGAGAGCCTGCCCGTTAGTTGTGCCTGATTGAAATTCAGAGGCGACACATGGCAATTCTCAACGCACCAGCAAACGGCGGCACAGTTTACGGCACTGCTGGCAATGATACGATCAACGGAAGCGCCTTCAATGACACGCTCTACGGTCTGAGTGGCAGTGACACGCTGAACGGTCTGGATGGCGACGACGTACTCGTTGGCGACGGGTCAGTATCCTACGCCACAGCCTTTGCTGCCCAGGGGTCCATTGCCACGGCCTATACAGGTGCCACGAGTTCAGCCAACTCGGGTCTCGTGCTGACATCTATGGGTGCGACTGGCAGCCAAAGCATTTGGCGCATTCGCAACACAAGTGCTGTAGACTTGGTGGTGGTCTTCCAGTCTGCCTCGCAAGGCCTCGGAAACGGCGGCGGCGTTCTGGTGACCCTCACCATTCCCGCCATGTCCGATGTGTTCCTGCCCAGCAACAATTCGGGCACCCACAAGATGTTCCTCAACGGTAAACAGCTCGATGTCAAGGCTGCGGGCAGCCAGGTGTTTGACACTTCCGCGATCATCAACTCCATCGAAGGCAATGATATTCTGAACGGTGGCAACGGCAACGATACCCTGCGCGGCAACGGCGGCAACGACGTATTGAACGGCGACGGCGGTAACGACAATCTTGACGGCGGAACCGGCACAGACACTCTTAATGGCGGTGCTGGCGACGACACCATCACCGGAGGCGAAGGCAATGACGCCATGTTCGGCGGCGCGGGCAATGACACCTTTGTTGTAGAATGGTCCGTTTCCGGCGACAAATATGACGGTGGTGACGGCATTGACACCTTCCGCGCTGACGTGGCTGGCCTTGATGTCTATGCCCAGGAAATTGACCTCGCAACAGGCACCAACAACTGGCAGGATACCTTTGCCAATATTGAAAACCTGGTCGGCAGCAACGTCAATGACAAGTTCTGGGGCACCGATGCTGTCAATGAATTCTTTGGTCGTGGCGGCAATGACTTGCTGGATGGCCGCGGTGGCAACGACAAGCTTTACGGTGAAGCGGGCGACGATACGCTCGTCGGTGGCGCTGGTGAAGATACGCTCGAGGGTGGCACAGGCGTTGACACTGCAGATTATTCTGCATCTTCGGCTGGTGTAAACGTCAGCCTCACAAGCGGTAAGGGTCTGGGCGGCGACGCGCAGGGCGACAAACTCGCAGGCGTAGAAAATATTGTCGGCTCGAAATTTGCTGATGTCCTGACGGGCGATGCATTGGCCAACACTCTCAAGGCTGGCGACGGCAATGACGTTGTCCTCGGCAGTGGCGGTGGCGACACCATCGATGGCGGTGCTGATACGGACGTCGTTGATTATTCCACTTCCACAGCTGGCGTTACTGTCAGTCTTGTAACTGGCATTGGTGCTGGTGGCTTCGCAGCAGGCGACAAGCTGTCAAATGTGGAAAATCTCAATGGCTCCAATTTCGACGACACGGTAACCGGCAATGACTCAGACAACATCATCCGCGCCGGACTTGGTGCCGATCTGGTTTATGGCGGACTGGGTGCTGACCAACTCTTCGGTGAAGCAGGCGCTGACCGCCTCGAAGGCGGCGATGGCGCTGACACTATCGAAGGCGGTGCCGACAATGACGCCCTTTTCGGTGATGCTGGAAGCGATGCGTTGTTCGGTGGCATTGGCAATGACCGCCTGACCGGCGGCAAGGCCGCTGACGTCATCAACGGCGGCGACGGTGTTGACACGGCAGACTATCGACATTCGGACGCGGGCGTCGATGTAAGCTTGGTGCGCGGCACCGGCCTCTTCGGCGATGCCGCAGGCGACACCCTGTTCTTTATCGAAAACCTTTCAGGCTCGGCCTTCGCCGACACACTTGTGGGCGATGACGGCGCAAACCGTCTCACCGGCATGTCCGGCGAAGACAAGCTCTTCGGTCTCGGCGGCAATGACTATATCGCCACAGGTGGCGGCTATGATTATGTTGACGGCGGCGACGGCATGGATACCGTCACGTACGAAGACTCATGGGATCATGTCGTCGTCAACCTGACAACTGGTGTGAACAAATATGGCGAAGCTTCGCGCGACGTGTTGGTGAATGTGGAGAATATCATAGGCTCCAAATTCGCCGACACCCTCACCGGTGATGTTGGCGCAAACCGCCTCACAGGCGGCGATGGCAATGACGTGATGAACGGCATGGGCGGCATCGACTATCTTTATGGCAACGCTGGTGATGACAGCATGACAGGTGGCACAGGCGCCGACGTGTTCGTCTTCAATCCGGGCTTCGGACATGACACCATCACCGATTTCTGGGCCGGGGCCGGCCGCACCGACCGCATCTGGGTGCAAGGCTTCGGCATTACCTCGACAAACGTTCCCGTCTGGAGTGCTGTTGATACAGTTGACGGTGCACTGATCACCATCAACGGTACCGACAGCCTCACCCTCACCGGCGTGAAAATCGCCCAACTGCATCTCGACGATTTCATTTTCTCCTGATCACCACGACCCTGCAAAGTCTGGAAGGCACTGCCCGCGAGGGCGGTGCTTTTTGCGTTTTAATCCCATTTTCCAGAACAGGAAAAAAGTGCTTGACACCGCGCGGTCATTCTGCTCATATTTGAGATACTCCAGAAATCCATCCAGACAAAATCAACCCAGCAAGTCTCGGGCAAGTGCCGCGCATTGCGCGCATCCCAGGAAGACGACGTAAGTTGACGGGGCAGCTCTGGTTTGATACCTTATATAAACAATTATAGCAGGTACCTGACATGGCATTGAGCATCAAAAACAAGGAATTTGAAGATACAGCACGGGAACTGGCACGCGTCACCGGCAAATCAATCACCGAGGCAGCACTCGTGGGCCTGAAGCGAGAATTAGATCGCCAGAAAAACATCAGGGATATTATCAAATCAGAGTCCCGGGTAGAGCGTGCCATGAAGATCGCAGAAAAGAGCGCGGCACGGCCCGTAATTGGCGTTTTGTCCGACGATGATGTGTTGGGATATGATGATATCGGAGCGCCCACCAAGTGATCATTGATGCATCTGTGATCATCGCAATCCTGCGCCTTGAACCCGAAGCGCGTTTGTTCTTGGAGACAATCGAAAAGTCAGACCACGCATCCATCGCCGCTCCCACTTATCTGGAAGCTTGCATGGTGATGAGCGGCAGCTTGGGCGAACAAGGCCAGCACGACGTTGATCAACTGATTGCAACAATGAACATCGAAATTCTGCCGTTTCATGCCCAGGCGGCAAAATATGCGGCGGGAGCATTCTTGCGATACGGAAAGGGCCGAAAGCACAAAGCCCAGTTGAACTTTGGCGATTGCATGTCCTACGCCATGAGCAAAACCGAGGCTATGCCCTTGCTGTTTAAAGGCGAGGATTTTGGTCATACGGATGTGGAGAGGGCGTTATGATCGCTTTGGAGGTAAGGTCAATCATGGATATAGGGTAACGTCCCCTTTGTTTGGATATAGGGTAACGTCCCCTTTGTTTGGATATAGGGTAACGTCCCCTTTGTTTTGAGGTGCTCGCCCTTCGAGGCCCGCAAGAGGGCGGGCACCTCAGGGTGAGGGGGGGGGTAGTGGGGTGTCACTGTAATTAATGTCTCCCTCCCCCTTGTGGGGAG
>JANPCL010000148.1:0-2371 GCA_031430915.1 Hyphomicrobiales bacterium | reverse complement strand
CGACACAGTGGCCATCGCCATTGCGAAAGCGGCTGTTGAGGGTTCAGACGTTTGCGTGGCGGGGTCGATGTCCACCATGCGGCCCATGCAGTTGTGCACGGATCGCAATAATCTGGCAGTGGAATGGCCGGATGACGAGGCGCGGGCCTTGTTTGCAATGAAGGCCAAAGGTTTGAAGGATGGCGGCGTTGATCTCATCATGATGGAAATGATGCGCGATGCTGACTATGCGGTTTTGGCTTGTGAAGCAGCGCTGGCTACAGGTTTGCCGGTGTGGATTGGCATTGCGGTGGAAAAGCGTGAGGACGGGCAACTGACGGGGTTTGGCCGCCCTGACCAGTTGCTCACGGATATAGCCCCTGCCCTTGCGGCGCTGAAGCCGGACGTGATCTGCATCATGCATTCATCGCCTGAGGATACGGGGCCTGCAATTGAAATTCTGAAGCAGAACTGGTCGGGGCCAATTGGGGCTTATCCCGAAAGCGGTTACTTCAAATCACCGGACTGGGTGTTTACGGAAATTACGCCTGCTGATCTCGTTGGTGCTGCCAAGGCTTGGCAGCAACAGGGTGTATCCATTTTTGGCGGATGTTGCGGCATTGGACCGTCGCACATCGCTGCATTGCGTGAGGAGTTTGCAGCATGAAAACCGGGTCGTGTTTGTGCGGTGGGGTTTCGTTTCAGATCACGGGACCAATGCGGCCGGTGTTGGCGTGTCACTGTGGCCAGTGCCGCAAACAATCCGGTCACTTCGCGGCGTTCACTGCGTGCGAAGACGGTGATTTGAAATTCACAGCCCAAGATAGTTTGGCTTGGTACCGTGCAACGGATTCTGCTGGACGCGGATTTTGCAAGACCTGCGGTTCGTGGTTGTTCTGGAAAGGTGACGGGACGACATATACATCGATAGCCGCTGGCTCAGTTGATGGTGCAACGGGCCTTAAAATTGATGGTCATATCTATTGTGCTGACAAAGGCGACTACTATGACATTCTTGATGGCAACTTCCAAAAACCACAATGGAGTTAGGCGCGTTTGGCTATTTCGGTTTCGAGTTCACCGTAACCAGTGAAGCGGTATTCGTAGGTGATCCCAAGTTTTGATGCGGCGGCTTCGGCTTTGCGTTGCAGATCGGCGTCTGATGTTTGGGCGAGGTAGACGATTTTGGTGTAATGCTGGAAGTAGTCGATTAAAAGTTCGGGGTGTCGGTCGAGACCCAGACCTTCCCAAATCAGTTTGTCGAAGTGGCGCGCCAGATAATCGGTGAGGTAGAAAGCCGTAAATTCGTCTTCTGCGGTTTTGGCAAAAGCGGCGTTACCTGAATAAAAGGCGTAGCAATGGGGGCCGTCGATACGCTCTACTTCCTCTTCTTTCAGCATGGCATCAAGCAGGCCACCGGTGCCACAATCGCCGTAGAGCACGTAGATGTTGTCGTAGTGCCCCTTCGCGGCGCGGATTTTTTCGCGCACCCCTGGAACAATGAATTGCGGGGTGTTGTGCCATTTCGCAGGCAGGCACTGGATATCAAAGGCCCGCCATTTGTTATGTTGGATGACGTCGACGATTTCACGCGCCAAGGCCCCGCAGGCAATCAACAGTACACGCGCCTGCGGTTGCGTAACATCGAAGCGATCAGAGGGTTTAAGGTCAACAGACATGCGGAAATCCTGATTATATGATTGTTTACCACGATTTATCAGGAAAGCGAGTTTTGACCGATTGGCAAAAATTCGGGGGTTGTTTTTCAGCGCTCATTAATTTCTGAACGTTACGTTGTGTCCATGTTCACGAGACGACGGCACGACGCCGACGCCCTGTGTGAGCAGGTGCTGTACATAGTAACGGAGTTTCCAAATGAAAAAGTTTTTTGCTGACGAGTCGGGCGCAACTGCAATTGAATATGGTTTGATCGCTGCCGCCATGGGCGTTTGCCTGATCGCCGCCATGCCATTGATCACTGGCCCACTTAAGACCCAGTTCACCTCGATCGGTTCCAAGATCACAACTCCTGCCACGTAATATCTACGGGCAGCCATTTGCGCCTTTGGCGCGAATGTGTTGGACTACCACACAACGCGTCGACCATTTTGGTCGGCGCGTTTTGCTTTTTGGGCCGCAAGAGATGATCGTAACCGGGCGTCAACCACATTTGAAACAGCGCTTCGGAAAAGCCGAAGTACTTCAAATTTTAGGGATGGGATTCAGTTGGCTTTGGCGATTGGGCTGTAGTGTGTGTCTATGTTCAAGAGGCCGACGGCAAGACGCCCCACGCTTCAGATTGGACGCAAAAATTAAATCTGGAGATTTAAAATGAAGAAGTTTCTTGCTGACGAGTCGGGCGCAACTGCAATCGAATATGGCCTGATCGCTG
>JANPCL010000147.1:0-25961 GCA_031430915.1 Hyphomicrobiales bacterium | reverse complement strand
CCTTGGACACACACCACTTCAACATCAACTTCGGCGCGAGCGTCACCTTGAATTCGCTGGCGCTGGTCGATGGTTATGGCGTCAGGCCGGACGTATTTACGCCGCTCGGCAGTACACCGCCACCCATCGCCGGGTCCATTGTCAGCCATGGTCCGCTCACCATCAACAATTGCGTGTTTCTGGACAATGCCGCAAATACATTGGAGATCTTTCCTCCCGATCCAAACTATGACGAGGAGGGTGGTGGTGCCGCTGCGGGCCATATTTTCTCCAGCAATATTCTGAACATCACAGACACTCATATGGTTGGCGGCGAGGCTCGTGGCGATGTAGGAACACGGGGGCGGACTGGTGGTTTTGTTGGCGGGCCAGGCGGATACGGCGGATACGGCGTTGGTGGCATCATAAACAAATCTGTTTTGACGATGGACCATCTTCAAATGGCCGACCATCACGGCCGTGGTGGTCAAGGCGGCTGGGGAGGAGGTACTACAGCTCAATACGAATCGTTAGGGGGGCGGGGCGGTGACGGCGGTGATGGCATCGGAACGATATTGGCGTCTAACATATACGGTAGCATTGAAGACACCAATAGTTCTGCAGTGGCAGGTGCAGGAGGCTTAGGAGGAACTCCTCACAATCCTGGTCCTGGTTATGGGATATTTGGTCCAAGCGGCCTACCAGGCAGTGCCTTTCCCGGCATTATCTTCTTCAACGGTGGCCCCACCATCGTCAACAATCTTGGCACGTTTGAAGGTGACGTTGTTTCAGGCATCACCGGCACATATTACGGCATGGGCGGCAACGACATTCTCACAGGCATTACCGGCAGCACATTGCATGGTGGCACAGGCAACGACACCCTGACAGCCGGCGGCATATCCAGCGTCTTTGGTGGTTTGGGCAACGACATCATCAAAGGATTGGACTTGGCCAACATCCTCTCCGGTGGCATCGGCAATGACACGATTGAAGGTGGAGCGGGTGGTGATGTGCTCGACGGCGGCCCGGGTGGCGACGTTCTCAACGGCGGCAGCGATGGTGACACCGTGACGTATCAGAGTTCAGCGGCTGGGGTTGTCATCAACATTCAAACCAATACTGCAAGCGGCGGAGATGCAGTAGGCGATACGATTTCCGGATTTGAGAATGTGACCGGATCGAACACGTTTGGCGACACGCTGACGGGGGATGGCAACAGCAATGTGCTGCAGGGCTTGGGTGGCGATGATACCCTCAAGGGCGGTGCGGGTGGCGATACGCTTGATGGTGGTGTGGGTGGCAGTGATACCGCCGACTATCGCACGTCCACCGGCAGCAATGTCAGTGTGAACTTGTTGCTCGACACTGCGTCGGGTGGCGAGGCGGCGGGTGATACGCTTGACAATATCGAGAACCTGTTTGGCTCGCTGTTGCAGCGGGACATTCTCATTGGTGACAATGGCAACAACCTTCTCAAAGGCTTCGGCGGCACTGACTCTCTGGTTGGCAATGGTGGTGATGATTATCTGGATGGCGGTGCGGGTGGTGATGCTCTGAATGCCGGAGCAGGCACCAATGACTGGGCTGGCTACCGTGACAATGTCTCGGCCAGTATCCAGATCGATCTTACCCTCAACACCGCCACGGGTGGCGATGCGACGGGGGATAGCTTGTTCTTCGTCGAGAATCTTGAAGGCTCCCTCACCCGGCGTGATATTCTCATCGGCAACCTGGAGGCCAACACGCTCATCGGCAATGGCGGGGCAGATAGCATTCGCGGTGAAGCTGGCAATGACATAATCGAAGGCGGCACCGGGGCCGACAGTCTCAATGGCGGGGCGGGTATTGATACGGTGGTCTATGAGCGCTCGTCAGCGGGTGTCACCGTAAATCTCAATGTTGCCTTGCAGGCCAGCGACGGCGAAGCGTCGGGCGACAGTTTGTTCTTCTTCGAGAACGTCACAGGCTCAGGCTTTGATGACTCGCTCGGCGGCAACATCTTCTCCAACCGCCTTGTTGGAGGGGCAGGCGCTGACACGCTGAACGGCGCACTCGGCTCCGACTATCTCACGGGCGGGGCCAACGCCGACACCTTCCGCTTTTCTGACATGGGCTTTGGATCAGATACGATTCTGGATTGGCAGGATGGGCTGGATCACATCAGCATCGCGCTGCCGCTTGAGACGAGTTTTGCCGGACTTACCTTCACAGGCAATGGCGGCAGTTCAGTAGTTGTGAGAGGCTTCAACGGCACAGGCAGTGCGATCATCGTGAAAGCGGATGCGGCCTTTACGCTGGATGCTTCGGATTTCATTTTCATTTGAGTGGTCTGCTTCATTCATTCTTCACACTATGAACCAAACTCTGTCGCATTATCGCCTGAATCCGCACAGAGTTTCAGCCAGCGCACAGTTGGATTCGTTGGCGGCAATTGTCTGGTGAGCGCGCCTGAACCGCCGGACTTTCTTGTCACTCGCTGAGAGGGACCGGCTCACCCCTGCCCTTCTCACCTGTGAGGTCACCATATGCCTGTTCAATTTGGAACCAATGTATCCGAAACCATTTTCGGAGGCGCCGACGATGACGTGCTGAATTGTTGGGACATTGCCAATTTGCCCGGCGACGAAGGCCCGGCAGATGACAATGACATTCTGGTCGCAAGCGACGGCGCTGATACACTCAACGGCGGTGCCGGGCATGATGTGCTCTATGGCCAAGTCGGCTCAGACATTTTGAATGGCGGCGCAGCGTCCGACGACCTTTACGGCGGCTTTGATACTGACACGCTGAATGGTGGTGACGGCGCTGACAACATATTCGTCGAAGTGGGAGATGGCTTTGACAAGATCGACGGTGGCGCTGACACCGACTATCTGCTGCTGGACCGTACTGCATCCAGTTTGGGGCTGACGTTCTCCATTGCGTCACCCGGCGTGTTGCAGACGTTGCAGGATTCCACCTCCATCATCAATATGGAATGGATGACCTTTCGTGGCGGCAGTGGTGATGATGTGGTCACCGGCGGCAGCCTGAATGACCAACTCTACGGCAATGACGGATTGGACAGCCTGACAGGCGGCACTGGCGATGATTACCTGGTCGGTGATCTTGGCAATGATACGTTGAACGGTGGTGACGACAAAGATGTGCTGATCGGTGGTGCCAACCAGGACACGCTCGATGGTGGCAATGGTGACGACTATGTGACGGGTGGCGATGATGTAGACAACGTGAGCGGCGGGGCCGGCGTGGACCAGGTCTATGGCGGGCTGGGCAATGACAGCGTGAATGGCGGCAGCGAAGATGATTTCATTTTTGTTGATGCAGCGGAAGGCAATGACAGCATCGATGGCGGCGACGGGGCCGACTATCTCTATTTCAATCGCAGTGGCAGCAGTCTCGGGCTGACCTTCTCACTTGGAAATTCTGCCCTGCAACAAGTGCTGGTCGATGGCACGACCATTATCAATGTGGAACGGATGTTCTTCACGGGTGGCAGCGGCGTTGACACGGTGACAGGCGGTGGACTTGATGACTTGTTTGTCGGCGGTGGCGGCAATGATGTGCTGGCAGGCGGTGCTGGCCTCGACATGTTCACGTCTGGTGCGGGTGCAGACAGCATGGATGGCGGAGAAGGCTCCGACACCGTGGACTATCGTTTGTCGGTCGGCAGCAATATTTCGATCAATCTTCTCACCGGGGCCGCGGGCCTTGGTGGTGACGCGGCGGGAGACATACTGACGACAGTCGAGAACCTTTACGGCTCCTTCTTGCTCCGCGATATTCTGGTTGGCAACAACGATGGCAATAGGCTCAAAGGTTTCGGTGGCAATGACTCGCTGCGGGGTGAAGGTGGTGATGACTATCTGGAGGGCGGGACCGGATCTGATGCTCTCAACGCGGGGGCAGGTTCTGGCGACTGGGCGGGTTACCGGGACAATGTCGCAGGCAATATCAACATCAACCTCACCACCCACACGGCATCTGGCGGAGACGCACAAGGCGACACCTTGTTCTTTGTCGAAAACCTGGAAGGTTCGCTTGTACTGCGAGACATTCTGGTCGGCAATGTGTTCAACAATGTGTTGGCCGGCCATGGCGGCAATGACTCTCTGCGTGGCGAAGCCGGCAATGATTTCCTTGACGGAGGTGACGGTGCAGACAGTTTGAATGGCGGCGCGGGCATCGACACAGTTGGCTATGATTATTCCACTGCGGGCGTCACAGTTGATTTGTCAGCAGCATTGCAAGGCGGTGAAGGCCAAGCAGCGGGAGACAGTTTGTTCTTCATTGAGAACATTACGGGCTCGGCCTTTGATGATAGCCTGACCGGTAACATCTTCTCCAACCGCTTCGTCGGGGGG
Source organism: Hyphomicrobiales bacterium (assembly GCA_031430915.1). GTDB lineage: Bacteria > Pseudomonadota > Alphaproteobacteria > Rhizobiales > Aestuariivirgaceae > Aestuariivirga. The sequence goes on along the minus strand of JANPCL010000147.1, from coordinate 21,615 downwards.
GCTGGCGCTGACACATTGAATGGCGCACTGGGCTCCGACTATCTCACAGGTGGGCTAGGTGCCGACACCTTCCGCTTCCAAGACATGGGCTTTGGCAATGACACCATTCTCGATTGGGAAGACGGGGTGGACAAGATCAGCATTGCGTTACCGCTGGAGACCGCATTCGCGGGACTAACATTCACAGGCAATGGCACGTCTCAGGTGGTGGTGCGCGGGTTCAATGGGACAGGAAGTGCAATTATCGTGAAGGCGGATGCCGGGTTTACGTTGGATGCAGGTGATTTTGTATTTGTGTGAAGGCTGGTGAATGGTCTTGCTATTGCGAAGATTATCGCTCAAAGGCGTAGACGGGGGCTGATATTGTCAGCTTGATATTTCGTTCTGCGCGTAGGACTTGGACCTAGCCAAGGGTGCGCCGTATCGACACTGATCGCTACCGGAGCGTCTTTACATCATGACCAATTTTGTCGTCACGAACCTGAATGATTCAGGTGCTGGATCCTTGCGCGCTGCTGTGACCTTGGCGAATGCCAATGTGGATGCGGATGTGATTACCTTTGCGGTGGCGGGCACAGTCACCCTCACCTCCGGCGAATTGGCGCTGACCAATGACGTCACCATTGATGGTGACATCAACGGCGACAACCGGGCCGAAGTTATCATTTCAGGAAACAACGCAAGCCGGATTTTCAACCAGTCCGGTGCTGGAACAGATGTTCATGTGCTGAGTCTTCAGCTTAGCGACGGCAACGCCGCAGGGGGCAATGGTGGCGCGATGCAAGCCATCAGCGGCACACTTGACATACGCGATACTACTTTCAGCCAAAATGGAGGGGCCCACAACGGTGGCGGACTTGTCGTCATGGGAACGACAACCACCATTTTAACGTCTTTATTTGAGTTGAACACCGCGCAAAATGGCGGCGGCATTTATGCAAACGGCGGTTCGACAAACATCAGCAATACAACTGTCTCGGGGAACGCCGTAACTTATAATGGAGGCGGCGTTTACATTGATGGCAATGCAACGATTACAAACTGCACAATGCTGTTAAACCGTGCTGACTCAGATGGAAATTCAACGGGAACTGGTGGCGGCATCCACAAATTCGGGCAGAATGGCGAAACACTCAACATTGCGAACACAGTGGTGGCCCTCAACCATGTTGGTAACAGCAATGTTTTGAATGATGTCAACTCAGGCGTTTCAACCCAAATACAATCTGTCAATTCCGCATTCTCTACGGCAGCAAATGTGTCATCATCGGGGTTTGACCTGTTCAACTTAACTCAAGTTGATTTGGGCATTACTGCCGGCACCAACGATCATAGCGGGACAGTTGACACCCATTTCGTACCCTATAACACCGTTTTGACCGATGCAGGCAACAATGCCGCAGCTTCTGGCTCGCTCACGGATACTCGCGGCGAAGTGCGTATTGCCGGCAACCGGGTGGATATCGGTGTGTATGAATCGCAACTCGTTGTCACCAATACCAATGACAGTGGTGCAGGTTCATTGCGGGCGGCGGTGGCTAATGCCAATTCCGATGCCGGTCATGATACCATCACCTTCGCAACCAATCTCGCCGGGCAAACCATTACGCTTGCATCGGAACTGGTGTTGTCATCCGACATTACACTGGATGGTGATGTCAACAACGACAACAAGGCCGACATCACGCTTTCGGGTGGAAACACAACACGCATTTTTACGATCAGTGGTGCCGCCACGGATGTTGATGTGTTGAGCTTGACGTTGGACCACGGCAATTCAGTCAACGGCACTGGCGGGGCCATCAGCAAGACCCAGGGCAATCTGCTGATCATGAATTCCACGATTTCCAACAGCACGTCGCTGGATCGCGGTGGCGGCCTGTATTCGCGCGATGGAACCACGACAATCGAAAACTCGCTTTTCATAGGGAATAGCGCTGGCGATGGTGGCGGGCTCTACATCAACGGTCTCAATAATTTTCTGATCAACAGTACTGTCATTGACAATTCATCCTTGAATAAAGGTGGCGGTGTCTACATTGACGGTAACCTGTCGGTCATCAGCAGCACAATCACAGGCAACCGGGCCGACAGTGATGGAAATGCCTTGGGCAGTGGTGGTGGAATTTTCAAATTTTCCGATGCCGCTGATACGCTGACCATTCTCAGCTCTGTAATCGCAGGAAACTTGCAAGGCAGCGGTACTACACTGAATGATCTGCGCACTGTGCTGCCAGTCGCCCAGACCCAGGTTTTCTCCAGCGCGTTCGGAACCAATGTTGCTGCCGCAATTACCGATCACGGAGGCAATCTGTTCAGTCAGACAGCCGGACAGTTGCAGCTCGGCGAACTTCTTGACAATGGCGGTGCCACGCTGACGCGCTCCATGCTGGATGGCAGTGTATTGATTGACGCCAGCAATTCCACCTACCTGTTGCTTGACGTTATTGATCTTGACGGTGATGGCAACGTGTCTGAACTCACGCCTCTCGATGGACGAAATGGACCAAGACAAACCGGAATTCTCGACATCGGTGCGGTAGAGCAGATTGTCAACGAAGTCATTCGCGGCACTGCAGGAAACAACTTCATTGTTGGCGGTCTTGGCACTGATGAGCTTTATGGCATGGGTGGAAATGACATTATTTCCGGGGGTGCTGGCGATGACTCCATCGACGGTGGCACAGGCTCCAACATCGCCGACTATCGTACATCAACAGGCACCAACGTCAGCGTCAACTTGCTGCTCGACACGGCAAGTGGCGGGCATGCGCAAGGCGATACTTTGGATAATATTCAGAGCCTTTTTGGTTCGTTACTCCAACGCGACATCCTGATCGGCGATGACAATGGTAACAATCTCTTTGGCTTCGGCGGCATTGACTCGCTGGTTGGCAATGGTGGCGATGACTTCATTGAAGGTGGCGCAGGTGGCGACACTGTTAACGGCGGTGCAGGTATCGACACGGCCAGTTATGCAAACTCGACGGGTACGAACGTCAGTGTCAATCTTTTGACCAACACCTATTCTGGCGGTGAGGCGGCAGGTGACCTGTTGTTTTTCATTGAGAACCTCGAAGGGTCGTCGCTGCAGCGCGACATTCTTATAGGCAATGACATAGTCAACCGCATTTTCGGCAGTGGTGGCAATGACTCAATTCGCGGCGAAGGCGGCAACGACTTTATTGACGGTGGTGCAGGTGCCGACAGTCTTAACGGTGGCGCAGGTATCGATACGGTGCACTACAAGCGCTCCGATGCTGGAGTGACCATCAATCTCTCTGTTGCGGCACAAGTGAGTGGTGGCACCGCCAACGGTGACACGCTGGCTTTCTTCGAGAACGTCAACGGCTCAGGTTTTACAGATGTGATCACTGGAAATTATCAATCCAACACCATCGATGGTGGTGCGGGCGCTGACACGTTAAATGGGGGCCTTGGGTCCGATTACCTTACAGGCGGGGCGGATGCAGATGCTTTTCGCTTCACCGATCTCACCTTCGGTTCGGACACAATCACCGATTGGCAAGACGGCCTGGATCACATCAGTATTGCGCCAATCCTTGAAACCTCTTTCGCGGGCCTCACGTTCACAGGGAACGGCACAACCGACGTGATCGTCAAGGGCTTCAACGGCTCCGGAAGCGCCATCATTGTGCACGCCAATGCCGCATTTACTTTAGATGCGTCGGATTTTGTGTTTGTCTAGGGCCAGATCAGTTTTGGTTGAGACGGTCTGGGGACTGCTTGCTTTTTCTTGCAAGCTGTCCCCCAGCTTAAGATCAGGGACAGTTTGCGATAAAGCAAACAGTCCCTTGCCCGCGCCGGGCCAATTTCAATGTTCACGCTTTAAGCCACAAAGGCGGTGAAGGCTTCTTGAAACCTTGGCCAGCCCGGATCGTTTTCAAGGATCAGGTGATTGGCGCCTTCGAGCCCGACAAACTGTGCATCGGGAATGTTGGCGGCCAGAAAGCGGCCTTCATCGAAAGGTTGCACGGCATCGTCATGGCAATGCATGACGAGGGTTGGTGTGGTCACGCGCGGTAGCAGGTCCACGACATTGATGTAGTCCGACACCAGGCGAATGCGCACGGCATTGTCCGGCGAGGTGGATTTGCGCTGCAGTTCATTGAACCAGTTCATTTGATCAGGCGAGCCGCTGGGCACGAACAACGACGTGAAGAGTTGTCGAAACGCCGGGTTTTCCTGGCCCCAGCCGGTGCGCATCAGGGTGATCATGGCTTCGGCTTGCGCGATGTCAACCTCCGCTCCACGCACACGACGCCCTCTTGCAAAGCCACCGTAGAGCACCATTTTGCGAACGCGCTTTGGATGTTTGACAGCATAAGCGATGCTGACGGCGCAGCCTTGCGACGCGCCAAACAAATCAAACTGCTCAAGACCTGCCGCATCAACAACGGATTCAAGATCGCGCACGAAAGCATCAAAGGAAATGTCCAGCACGTCCCAGTCAGACAAGCCATTGCCGCGCGCGTCATAGCGGATGAGTTGATGTTCCCCCGCCATCCATTTCAACAGATGGCTCCACACCGGGCTGTCCCAATCATATTCAAGATGGTTCATCCAGTTTCCGGCTTTTACAATGGCGGGGCCCTGCCCCACCTTGGCGTAGGCGAGGCGCACGGCATTGTCCGAGGTGCAGAACTTGATGTCCTGCGACAGGCTGTGAGGCTTCAGCTTTGCAGTAGCCGTGCCGTTTTCAAACCCTACAAAACGATAGCCTTTGCGATGCAGCGTTTTGATCAAATTCTGTGCCGTTCCATCATCGCCGACAGCATGCCGTGCGGCGTTGATGCGACTGGTGAGAGTGGACAGTGATACCGCCCTGCCCTTCCAGACATTGTCGAACAGCTCGTCGTTGCTGATCACCCGATCCCTGTGGGTGATGAGATAGGCCAGAACATCAAAGACCTGGGGTTCAATCGAAACGGGCGCATTGCCAAGACGCAATTCCGCAGTTTCAGTGTCCAGAAAATAGTCGCCAAAGGCAAAGCGCAACGTCGCCCACTCCACGTAACCAATGCCCCAAGTCGGAATGTGCATGAAAATCAAGGCTTTCTCAAGCGAAAATCAAGCCCGCCTCAAGGACTCGGCCTTGAAATAGTGCAACTGTTCAGGGGTGGCCCGAGCGTCGCCCGGATCATGGACCAGCTTTGCATGAGGAAAAATGACCATGACCACGTTAACAGTAGCGGCCACCACAAATTTCACCGTCGCCCCCAACGACTTATTGGTGTTGAATAATAACATCACCGATCTGACGTTCACCTCAGCGGCCTTTGCTTCTGCCATCTTTAACGCCGTTCAGTTCGGCGGCAACAGTATGTCAGACGCTCTCCATGTGACAGGCAGTGCTACCAGCACAAACAGCATTTTCGTCAACAATATTCCGGCATTTTCCAGTTTCTCGGCTGCAGCCTGGACCTTCACCAATTGGGCGGCGAGTGACAGCGTTTTTATCAACGGCGGCGGTGGCAATGAAACCATTACCGGTTCCTCGCAAAGGGACTTTATTTCCATGGGGGCTGGTAGAGATACAGTCAACGCCGGCGACGGCAACGACACGATCAGTCTTGATACTATTTCCATGCAAACCGCAGATACCATTAATGGCGGAGACGGAACTGATAGTTTCAGACTGGCGGCCAACCAGGCCATTGATATCCGTGGATTGAACTTTCAATCCATTGAAAATGTCAACTTCACCACAGGCTCTAACATCACAATGGCTGCCAGCCAACTCGGTGGAACCGGCATTACTCTCTTTCTTAGTGGCGGCGACCCCGGTACAAACACTGTCAATGTTGTCGGAACTCTTGTTGACGTAACAGGTCTATTCAGCGGCTTCAGCGATGCTGACACCCTCAACATAACCGGCGAGACTTCGGCGCAAAACACGCTGATTGGTTCAAACTCCCAAGAAACCATAACTGGCGGTGATTTTGAAGATGAGATTTTTGGCGGCAGTGGCGATACTCTCATTGGCGGCGCAAGTAATGACTCTTTCCGCTTTTCACAAGTGTTCAGTATCAACGAAGTACTCACGATCAACGGCGGCACCCAGACGGACAAAATCGCCCTGAATGCTGGCACCGGGTATAATTTCACTACTGCAATATTGAGCAATCTGGAGCGCGTGGATTTTTTTGCTGCCGATCAATCGGCAACGTTTTCGGGTAGCCAACTCGGCGTTGGGAAAATCAACACCTTCGTTGCAGCCATTAACGGCCTCACCACGGTCAAAGTGGTCAACGCCAACAATGTCAATCTCTCAACCGCCACACTCACTGGCTTCAGCACCAACGACACCTTTAATATCACCGGATCAGGCATCGGTGACACCATCACGGGTTCAAATGCTAACGATACCATCACTGGTGGCAGTGGTGCTGACACCCTCATCGGCGGACTTGGCAATGACACATTCATTGTCAACCAAAACGAACTGGTCAATTTTGACAGCATTGATGGTGGCGATGGCACCGCGGATACCTTGCTTTTGAACAACCCCGGGCAACTCGGAGGCTTCAAAGATCCAGCAAATGCAGGTATCAGCCCCCAACTTAGCAACGTGGAAAAACTGGTTTATGGCGCAGCGGGCGGCGGCGGTGTTTTCGCTGGGAGCTTATTCGGCACGGCGGCTAATAAGATCAACACCGTGACGGCTGGTGCCGGAATTGATCGCCTGCAAACTGACGGCTCTGCCATCGATTTTTCTGGCGTAACTTTCGTGGCATGGAACAACGCAGTCGATATACTTTCTTTAACCGGAACAAACGCTGCCGACATTCTCACTGGATCAAGTCAGGACGATATCTTTATTGGCGCCGGTGGTGTCGACACCCTGAATGGCGGCTTGGGCGATGATACGTTTGCCTTCAATGGTGGCAGCGCTGTTGCAGGCTCTACCATCAATGGCGGTGGCGGTAGCAACGATACCATCGCCGCATCAATCGGCAATTCTGATTTCTCAGGAACAAACATCACGGGTATTGAGCGTGCGACCCTCAGCCAGCAAGCATTAAGCAATGTCGATCTCACCTTCAATCACACACAGGTTCGCGCCGGGGCCATTGCAACAATTGAGAAACTGGATGGCCAAGCCGATTTGATCGTGAATGGCCCCTCTGTAAACCTGACTGGCGTTGCCTTCATCAACTGGATTACTGGCACAGATATTGTCACAATCAACGGAACCGCTGCAGGAGATACACTCATTGGTTCTTCCCAAAACGACGTCATCAATGGCGGCAACGGCGGTGATGTGCTCGCTGGTGGCCTTGGGGCAGATGTGCTGAATGGCGGCTCCAACAACGACACAGCGGACTATCGCAACTCCACGGGCACCAATGTCGCTATCAACCTTTTGCTTGACACAGCATCCGGTGGCCATGCGGCGGGAGATAATCTCGACTCCATCGAAAATCTGTTGGGGTCCCTCACCCAGCGCGATATTCTCATTGGCAACAACATTGCAAACCGCATTTTCGGCAATGGCGGTGACGACTCCCTTCGCGGCGAAGACGGCAATGATCTTCTCGACGGAGGCGCTGGTGCTGACGCTGTCAACGGCGGGGCTGGTATTGATACGGCGAGCTATCGCGAATCCACCATTGGCACTGTCAGCATTGATCTTCTGGCAAATCTCTATTCCGGCGGCGATGCGCAGGGTGATATCTTGTTCTTTATTGAGAACCTCGAAGGCTCGCTTACCAAGCGCGATATTCTCATTGGCAATGACGTGGCCAACCGCATTATCGGCAATGGCGGCGTTGACTCCATCCGTGGTGAAGACGGCAATGATTTTATTGATGGTGGTGCCGGTGGCGACAGCCTGAATGCGGGAGCCGGTATCGACACAGTTTCTTACGAAACTTCCGCGCTCGGCGTAACAGTTGACCTGAACGTGGCGTTGCAAAGTGGAGTTGGAGATGCGGCAGGCGACAGTCTGTTCTTTTTCGAAAATGTCATCGGCTCCGGTTCTGCAGATACAATCACCGGAAGTCTTGTCGCCAACTCGCTGACGGGTGGTGCTGGCTTGGACACGTTGAATGGGGGGCTTGGCAGTGACACACTGACAGGTGGCGCGGAGGCTGACACCTTCCGCTTCAATGATCTCACCTTCGGCTCTGACACCATTACCGATTGGCAGGATAGCGTTGACCACATCAGCATGGCGCTGCCCCTTGCCGACGCGTTCAGCGATCTCAGCATCACAGGAAACGGCACCGCCCACGTCGTGGTAAGGATCACTGGAGTTGCGGGCAGTGCTATTGTTGTGGACGCGGGCGCGGCCTTTACTTTGGACGCGGGGGATTTTGTGTTTGTTTGAGGGCGCCTGAACGCCGGAAAAACCAATTAAATCAACGATTGCACAATCTATTAGGGTACTGCAATGTCTGATTTGACCAGTTGGAAAAACCCGGAATGACAACGCCTTGCTGAACGCCACAACACTTTCGCGCTTTATTGGCACAATTTATGACTGTATTGCTGCACCTGCGATATGGTCAAATGCGCTGAACAATATCGTCGATCATTTCGAAAGCGATGTGGTTTGGCTGAGCGTCAGCAACCCGCGCCTCCAGACAACGCGCATGGCGGCGATTGCCGGAGTGCCCGAAAAATCGCAACTGCTGTCCACGCATGTTGAAAAAAATCCATTTTTCAAAATCATGCACAAGCTGGAAATCGACGAGCCAACAGGCTTGCAGCAGCTTTGCGCCTTGATGGGGCCGGAAGGTGTGGCAATGTTCCAGAAAAGTGCCTTCGTGCAGGACTATGCCATTCCCGCTCGCATGGGGGACGGCGTGGCAGTATCGCTCTTGAACCAGACGGACCGCGTGGCCACGCTGGGCATGGTCGGATCGGCTGATCGCAGCCCTTATTCCATCGCCGCGTTTGAGACCCTGCGTGACCTTGTCCCGCATATTCGCCGTGCCGTCACCATTGGCGATTTGTTTGAAACCCAGGCCCGCGAAAGTGCTATGTTCAGGGAGGTCGTCGAAAATTTCAATCTTGCCGTTTTGGTTGTCGATGCAAACATGCAACTTCTGTTTGCCAACCCGATAGCAGAGGGCTATTTGCGCGATGGCAATATGCTCAAAACCTTTGGGCAAAAGCTTGAAATTCAGAATGATCTGGCGCAGTCCGCCATCCAGAAAGCCGTTGCCATGAGTGAACGGGCGGAAGTCAACCTGTCCGGCTATGGCATTGGTGTGCCGCTTTATAAAGCCCATTTTCCAGCCATTGCCCATGTTCTGCCGCTGGGCCGACGGGCGGAGAGGTCTCAGTTTCACAATCGCGCCACCGCCGCAATTTTTGTGGCGACACCGAAAAGCGACCCTTTGCCCACCATAGACGCCATTGCGGCTTTGTATGGCTTGACGACCGCCGAAAAACACGTGGCCACCCAAGCCGCCAATGGATTGGCCGCTGCCGACATTGCACTGTCTCGCGGCGCATCCGTCCACACCGTGCGCAGCCAGATCAACGCCATTTACGACAAAACCGGGCAAAGCAGTCAATTGGGGCTGCAAAAACTCATCATCGACCTCACCCCACCGCTGGTGCCGGAGAAGGACTAGCTCCTGGCATCATCAATTGTAATGATGCGCAATTCGAGTGGATGCGCTTTTTTGTGCAGTGAATTCGGAGATTTATCATGGCGACGCTTATTGTAACCAACTTGAACGACGCAGGCGCTGGCTCGCTGCGGCAAGCCGTGCTGGATGCCAATGCGAGCGTGGGGGTGGCGGACACAATTGTGTTTTCCGGAGCCGTGGCTGGGGGGACGCTGACGCTCACGTCGGGTGGCTTGTCGCTGTCTGATGATGTGACAATCGACGGCGATACCAACGGAGATCACAAGGCGGATATAACGATTTCTGGCAACAATACGAGCCAGATACTTGCTGTGGGCGGCAGTCAAACAGATGCCGTTTTGAAGAGTTTGACGCTCACCAACGGCAAAGCATTCGTTGGCGGTGCAATTTATTTGTCCGGGGGGCCATTTAGTTTTCCATCCTTGACGATATCTGACACTACCATTTCTAACTGCTCCGCAAACATTGGTGGTGCAATCTATTCTAAATCCAATGTTACAATTTCTAACTCCTTGATCACCAATAACACGTCCAACGGACCAACTGGCGGCGGCGGCGGTATTTATATGAAAGGCGGCGGCCTTACCTTGTCCAACTCAACATTGGATGGAAACAATGCACTTTTGGGCAATGGCGGAGGGATTGCCTTAACGAATTACTCCAACCTGAACCTGGTTAACAGTACTGTTACAAACAACAACGCCCAGGCTGGTACGGCTGCTACCGATGGGGGAGGCGGTATTTCAGTAAATTTCAACTCCACCGTTAACATCACTAACAGCGTAATCACGCAAAATACTTCAAGTGATAAGCTCACTGTCAATGACGTTAGTGGGGTAGTACAAGTTGCCGATCACAGCGTTTTCAGTTCAGCCGTTGCCATCTCCAATAACAGTTTCAGCCTGACCAATGTGGCAGATGTCGGCCTCGGCACACTGGGCAATCACGGCGGCACCACGGCTACGCGCGAGATACTCACAGGCAGCATTTTGATAAATGCGGGCAGCAATGCCGGAGCAACAGGAATTCTTACAGATGCTAATGGCAATCCGCGCATAAGCGGTGGCACGGTGGATATCGGGGCCTCAGAATACAGTATTCTCACTGTCACCAATTTGAATGCTAGTGGGGCTGGTTCGCTCGCAGACGCCATTGCCACCGCCAATCTAAATGCCGATGCCAACGAAATTGTGTTTCAAGCGGGCCTCAACGGCACAATTACACTCGCGTCTGGCTTGGTGCTCAGCAACGCCGTCACCATCAATGGTGACACTAATGGAGATGGCGATGCTGACGTTACACTAACAGGTGGGCAAAACTCCGACAACTTTTCTGCTTTGTTGAACGTAGCAAGTGGCACCATTGCCGTGGTGCAGTCGCTCGGGTTCTCGGGCAGAAGTAGTTTTAGTGGGGCCGGAGCCATTGAAAACTCAGGCACCTTGACCCTGAGTTACAGCGTCATATCCAATAACGTGATCACAGGATCACTTTCACTATTCTATGGCCAAAGTTCTGCACCTGTCATCAACAATGGCATTTTGACCGTTAACCAGACTATGTTTTCTGGAAACTCCGCGACGGGTTATGGGGGCTATACCAACTCTGATTACAATTCCCCCGGAAACAATGGAGGCAATGCATCTGCTTCTATTCTCAATCTGGCGGGCGGTGTGTTGACGCTCAGCGCCGTTGCGGTGAATGGCGGCGGTGCCTTTGCGGGGCTAGGCGGAAATGCGAGTGCTTCGATTGATTATACTTCCAACAACGCCCCTGTTAACGGCCAAAACGGTGGCAATGGTGGCCATGCGGCAATAGGCATTCTCAACCTTGGCACAGTTTCCGGCAGCATCCACACGAGCGGCGGTTCAATTGGTACCCACAGTGGTGGTTCTGGTGCGTTGGGATTAAATGGCGGCTCAAATGGGACCAATGGTGTTGTGGGTTCTGCTACCATTGGCAGTGCAAATATTTTCGGTGGTAGCGGCAACCTTAACACCGTGCCAACTGGTACGGAAGCTGCGGACACTGTAAGCGGCATCGGCGGATTGTTTTATGGTTTGGGCGGCGCTGATGTTTTGTCAGGCAATGCCCTGAGCACGTTGTTTGGTGGCGCAGGCAATGACACTTTGACAGCGAACAGATATGCTGCTGTGCGCGGTGGTCTTGGCAATGATATTGTACGCAACACTTTTCTTGGAAGTGGAGGCTACACCGGCGGCGGCATTTGGGACGGTGGTGCAGGAATTGACACATTCGATGCCAGTTTGGTCACCGGCAACTATTCCGGCAGCGGCCTTTCCCTCAATCTTTCAAACAATATCAATAATTTCAACGGCACGGTTTCCAATTTTGAGAACATTATCGGCACCAACAATGTGGTTTGGGTTGACGTGTTGACAGGTAACAGCGGCGACAACGTGATTCAAGGCCTGGGCGGTTTTGACATTCTCGACGGCGGTGCAGGCAATGACACGCTGGACTATTCCGAGAAAATCGGAAATGTCACACTGGCGTTGAACGGTGCCATCACAGTTTTCCAAAAGCTCAACGGTGTGAATGAAGATACAGTTTCCAATTTCGAAAACATCATCGGTGGTTCGGGTGCTGATGTTCTGACGGGTGACGGCACCGACAATACCTTCAGAGGTGGTTTGGGTGGTGATACGCTGAATGGCGCAGCCAATACGGCTGCGGGTGATACGCTGTCCTATGAGGGGTCAGCGGCATTTGTGGTGGTCAACCTTGCGCTCAACACCGCTTCGGGTGGCGATGCGACGGGTGATCTCATTTCGAATTTCGAAAATGTGACGGGATCATCCCAGCGCGATCAACTCACGGGCAACACCGGGGCCAACGCGCTGAAGGGCGGGGCTGGCGATGATGTGCTGGCGGGTGGTGCGGGGGCTGACAGTCTGGATGGTGGGGCCCAAAGTGACACCGCTGACTATCGCGCGTCCACGGGTACCAACATTGCTGTCAACCTTCTGCTTGATACAGCATCGGGCGGTCATGCTTCGGGCGATACGCTTGATGGTATCGAGAACCTGTTCGGTTCTCTCACCTTGCGTGACATTCTGATTGGCGACACTGGTAACAACATTCTCAAGGGCTTTGGTGGCATTGACTCATTGCAGGGTGGTAACGGGGATGACTTCATTGAAGGCGGTGCCGATGGTGATGCAATCAACGGCGGGGTTGGTGTGAATGACTGGGCCAGCTATCGCGACTCCAACATCGGCCAGGTCAGCATCAACCTGCTAACGGCGACCCATTCCGGTGGTGACGCGCAGGGGGATAGCCTGTTCTTTATCGAAAACCTCGAAGGGTCGCTGACGCGGCGTGACATTCTCATCGGCAATATTGTCGCCAATCGTATCCTCGGCAATGGTGGGGTTGACTCGATTCAGGGTGGAGATGGCAATGACTTTATTGACGGCGGCACAGGTGGTGACAGCTTAAATGCAGGAGCTGGCATAGACACGCTCAGCTACGAAAAGTCGTCAGCAAACGTCACAATTGATCTCAACGTGGCCTTGCAAGTCAGCGATGGCGACGCCAATGGTGACAATCTGTTCTTCTTCGAGAATGTCACAGGCTCCGATTTTGGTGACAACATCAAAGGCAACTATCAATCCAACCGTCTCGCAGGGGGTCTTGGTGCTGATATTTTGAACGGCGGCACAGGCTCGGACTATCTCACAGGCGGGGCTGATGCAGACACATTCCGTTTCACCGACACTGCATTCGGCTCCGACACCATTCTCGATTGGCAAGACGGCAGCGACAAAATCAGCTTGGCGCTCTCCATCGCCGATGCCTTCAGTGATTTCACCATCACTGGCAACGGCACCGCCCACGCCGTGATCAAGATCATTGGCGTTCCAGGCAGTGCCATCACGGTAAATGCGGCGGCGCCGTTTACGCTGGATGCAGGCGACTTTGTGTTTGTGTGACGGGAATCAGTGCGTGTTGGTTTTCACATTTCAACATCGCGGCATTGGTTTTTGCGATTGCAACTGCACCGCAGTATCAAAAACTCAACCGATATTATTTCTGGATCGGCAGCACAACCGTTTTTGAAATGGTGTGTGTCTTGTAAAACGGGAGAGTAAATAATGGATATTTGGCAAGGTACGACGGTTCTGACATCACTCGGCTGGGACCAGTTTAACGGGCTGGAGCTGTTTGCCAACGCAGACAATAGTTTCAGTGTGGGAACAGCCGCAAAACTTGCGGGGTCCGGAGCGAGCTACTTTTCTTCATTATCCGCCAGTATTGATGCATTTGGCTTTGCACCGTTGGATGCCTTGCAGCAATTCACTATCAATATTCCTGGGCTGGGCGACAGTCCTGTTGCAGCTATTACTGACGCCTATGCAATCCAAAAACTGAACAATGGTCATTGGGTCATCGCATATCGTTCGCCGACGAGTACTGCGAATGTTTCTGAAACAATTGTCGCAGAGTTTGACGCCAATTTACATTTGTTGGCCATTGCAAACCAAGGTACGGCAATGTCTCCTGGTCCTTATGATTTGTCTGCTCACGGCAACAATGCCTACACACTGACCTACACGAATTTCAATCCGTTCACCTTGACCGGCACGCGAGGTTTCAGCGATGATCTCAAGATATCGACATCGCCGACTGGTGCTCCATCAACCACGGCGAGCACTTTTTGGGATGGGCAGAATTTTCGGCAAGCAGATGATATTGATTCATTGTCTACGGATGAAACAGGAACCAGCCGGGTTTATTGGCTGGAAATTGACTCAGGCAAGGGAGGAACATTCAGGCCTGCAAGCGTAAAGTCCCAATTGTTCGACGCGGCTGGAGCAGCCCTTAGTCCGACCAGAACAATTTGGGACGGAAGCTCATGCGAAACAACTTCAGCCGGGTCGGACAGAGGCGGTCTTGACGTCGCCAAAGGTTCCGGTTTTGAATATGTCGCTTGGGCAACCCACAACCCGGACAGCAGCGACGGCGAAGACGTGATGGTCGCCATCATTACGCCGGTTCCATTTGCCGTTACGACTGTTTCCATGCGTGAGACATTAAATTTGTCCGTCAGTTCCGATGGCTACAGGCTTGATCAAGTTGAGGTCTTGGCCAATGGCAATGTGGCCGTGCTGTGGACTATCAACAACAGTAATTCGCCAGAAGATTCCGTACATGTCACCATACTGAAATCTGACGGTTCACTTGTTGAGGACTTCATTACGACAGCGCTCGACGATGCTGCTCATCTCAGTATAACAGAACTTAGCGATGGGCGCATTGCCCTTGCAGGCGGTGTTCAAATATCAGGAGCACCCGGAACAAGCGCACCTGCTGATATTGCCTATATGATCATTGATCCGCGCCCGGACGAAATGTTTGGCACGAGGGGGGATGATTTTATCACGGGCAAAACTGGCAAAGCTGAAATCATTCACGGCGGTGATGGGGCTGATCGGCTCTACACGATGGATGGCGGCGGCACACTTTATGGCGACAACGGTGTTGACCTGTTGATCGGCGGCAATGGCATTGATACGCTTTTTGGTGGTGACCATGGAGACAACATATTCGGACGCGAAAACTCAGATTATATCCACGGGGGTGCCGGCGCTGACAACCTGAGGGGCGAAACCGGCAATGATGTGTTGTTTGGGGACGAGGGTGCTGATGTCTTAAATGGTGGCGATGATTATGACACCGCCAGTTACGCGGACTCTGCGAATTTCGTTTACATTGTCAACGGCAACACGAATCTCACTCCAAATGCAGCCTCCGGCGACAGCTTTGTCAGTATTGAAGGTTATATACTGAGCGGCCAATCTGATTTTTTTGATGCATCCGGGCTTGACCAGCAGCTCACAATCGAAGGCGGCGGCGGCGAGGACAGTTTGATTGGCGCGCTGCAAGGTGGCTTTTTATATGGTGGCGACGGCAAAGATATTTTTGCAGTTTCCGGTGGCGTGAATGTGGTTCGCGGTGACGAGGAAAACGGCACGCAATTTTTTGATGTTTTATCGTTCTTCTTTTCGACGTCTGGCATCAACGTCAACATGTCGGCAGCCACCACGCGTAACGCTGCTTTCACATTCACATTCAATGGCCAAGTCTCAGGCGCGTTCGGCGATGTTGACGGTATTTCTGGTTCGGTATTCGGTGATCACATCACTGGCAATCTGTTTGATAATTCCCTTGCCGGATTTCTTGGCACTGACATTATCAATGGCGGTGACGGCAATGACCTGCTGGACGGCGGCGATGGCCAGGATGTTCTTGATGGCGGCAACGGCAAGGACACCGCCGATTATACGGAGAAAACAGGAAAAATTACCGTGGTGCTCAATGGCGCTGCAAATGCCGAACTTCGCATCAACGGTCTGAACGAGGATGTTCTCCGCAACATTGAAAACATCTATGGTGGCAGCAATGATGATACGCTGACCGGTGATGGATTTGCCAATCTTCTGAATGGTGCTGCTGGCCATGACATTCTGAGCGGCGGTGTTGGCAGAGATGTTCTCAACGGCGGGGCTGACAACGACACCGCCGATTATCGTACGTCAATTGTTGGTCAAGTGAATGCAAACCTTTTGCTGAACACGTTTTCGGGTGGTGACGCAGCTGGCGATACGCTGAGTTCAATTGAAAACCTGATGGGTTCTTCTACACTGCGCGATATTTTGATCGGCAACGACACAGCAAACAAGCTTCAGGGTTTTGGTGGCGATGACTCGCTGCGCGGCGAGGCTGGCGATGATTATCTTGAAGGTGGAGCGGGCGCAGATGCATTGAATGCGGGTGCTGGCATTGATTGGGCCGGCTATCGCAATAGCACGAAAGGACAAGTGGATATAAACCTGTTGCTGGGCACTGCAACAGGTGGTGATGCGACAGGCGATACATTGTTCTTCGTCGAGAACCTCGAAGGCTCACTGACTGTCCGTGACATTCTGGTTGGCAACAAGGTTGCCAATACGATCATAGGCAATGGCGGTGTTGACTCAATCCGGGGCGAAGATGGCAATGACTTTATTGATGGCGGCACAGGTGGTGACAGCCTGAATGCCGGGGCTGGTATTGATACCTTGAGTTACGAGAAGTCTTCCGCGGGCGTTACTGTTGATCTCAATGTGGCCCCGCAAACCAGCGCTGGTGACGCAAATGGCGATAGTCTGTTCTTTTTTGAAAACGTCAACGGCTCCGACTTTGCCGACAACCTCAAGGGCAATCTCGTCTCGAACCGTCTCGTCGGCGGCCTTGGTGCTGACACCCTCAATGGCGGCACAGGGTCCGACTACCTTACGGGCGGGGCTGATGCTGACATCTTCCGTTTCACAGATCTCACCTTCGGTTCGGATACCATTCTCGACTGGCAGGACGGCAGCGACAAAATCAGCTTGGCACTCTCTATCGCCGATGCTTTCAGTGATTTCACCATCACCGGCAACGGCACCTCCAACGCCGTGGTCAGGATCAATGGTGTGGCAGGCAGTGCGATCATAGTGCAGAATTCGACCGCCTTCACGCTGGATGCAGGCGACTTTGTGTTTGTGTGATGTACGTTACTTACGCCAGTCTGGTTGGCACGCTGATGCTTGACGCAAGTCTTATCAGCGTCCCGATGTTGGTTGTTCCGGTTTTTTTGTAGATCTGGCCGAGTTGGGTCTTGAGGGTGTTTTCGCTGATTTGGTGATGATGCAGCATGTCTGGCTTGCTCATGCCTGCCATGGCGGTAACGGCGACGCGGGCTTCAGCGGGTGTCAGATTGTACAGCGCTGCCAAAATCGCATGGGGTGGTGGAGTTGCAGCGGTAGGAGCGGACACAAACACAGCCGCTGTGGCAGGCCTGAAAGCGCCGCGCGCCGTGCCGTCGGTCAAGGGCAGCACATAGGCAACGGCAGACTGTTGACCTTTGGCAGACACCGGAATGCCAATGCCCCCTGCCCCCAAACTCTGATCGGTCTCCGATGCCATGGCCAAGGCCTGCTGCAACACGCTTTGCGCGGCGGGGTGTTCAGCCTTCAACTTGCCATTTGATTTGAGGACGGGGCCGTTGTTTCGAAACATGGTCTCGGCCGCCTCGTTTGCAAACAGAACCCGGCCGTCTGCATTTGTCAACACAACGGCAATCGATAGCGCGTGGAGCGTAGCTTGATAATACTGTGCTTCGATGCGGGCCTGATCCAGAAGATCGCCGATCAGCGCGGCGCGGCGGAGATGCGGGGAAATCAGCGCCAGAAATTCCTGTTCCACGGGTCCGATGATATCGCGGTTGGAGCGTGTGACACAGGCCAACAACCCAATGCGATCCGGGGTGTGGACGAATTTTACGATGCAGGCATCCCGCAGGCCCTGGGGCAGTGCCCAATTCTGGTAGAACGGCGTGAGTTGAAAGTCATCTTCCGGCATTTGGGTGAGGGTTGACCACGGCTTGTCAAGGTCGTCGCCCATCATGGCTTTCAGGCCGGGAATGCCCTCGACGCCATAGTTCTCATTCAGGATACGAAGTTGTTCCGGGTCCCAAGGGGATTGGGCGGCCATGCGGTGGGCCCGACCGGACAGGTCAGCCAAGGCGATTGTGGTGTAGGCCGCGTCCAGCATGAGCGTGATGCGAGACAGCGTTGACGACCACGCCGAGGGATTGATGGCGCAGTCATAGATATCGCCAATGATGGATGAGAGATTTACCCGGTCAATACGCTTCACGACACCCTGTCAAAGCGCTGAACGATATCAGAGCCAAAAGCGCTGGCAACCAAATTCTACCCTAAAGCGCAAAGTTTTTATTCACACACGTCACCCGGCTGGGTGATGACGGAGAATTTGAACCCTCCTATCCTCAACAACTTATTGACATCTCGAGCGCCGGACTGATTTTTTTTTCCTATTTTGTCGTCTATCATCAATTATTGAAAGCAATGAAACCAAATGGCTACGAATACAGGCAATCCATTCGTCGACGCATTGGCTGGCCAAACGCCTTGGACAGATGCCTTGAACCTTGGTGTGTATTTTGAAGCGGGTGCTGCCGGCAACTGGACGCAACAGGAAATAACTCTTTTTCAGAACGCTCTGACGGCTTGGGAAAGCGTTGCAAATGTAAATTTCAACCTCGTACAAGATAAAGATGACGCTGAGCTCGTTGAGCGACGCGAAAATGCCAGCACTTGGCCAAACTCAAGCCCAAATGCAGACCATAATTTTCCTGATCCAGGAGGCCAGAGCACTGGACGATACAATACATCACAACCGGCCTGGAACGCAGACGACCTGGTTATTGGCGGAAACATGTACTCAACAATGGTCCATGAACTTGGTCATGCACTTGGCCTCGATCATCCTTTTCAGGATGTTGGACAGGACAGCATAAATTTTCCCGGCGTAACCGGGTCTGGCCTCAGCGCCAGCAACGGTGACAACGGTCTCAACAATCGTATCTACTCGGTCATGTCGTATAACCGGAGTGACAACGGACCAGAAGACAATTTTGGTCATGTAGCTACGCCGATGGCGTTCGATATTGCTGCCATCCAGCAGCTTTACGGCGCAAACATGAACGCAAATGCTGGTGATACGACCTACGAACTGCGCGGTGGAGATACGATTGGCACGTTTTTTTCCTGCATTTGGGACGTCTCAGGAACTGACCAGATCGTTTACAACGGCCTGCTGGGCACCACAATCGACTTGCGGCCTGCTACTTTGCAGAACCAAATTGGTGGAGGCGGATTTATCAGCAAAGTCGACTTTCGATTTGGCGGCTTTACCATTGCTGACGATTTCACCAACAGGTTGACCGACGTTGGCACCACCCGTGGCGTCATTATTGAGAATGCCATTGGTGGTTCCGGTAGTGACATCCTCACGGGGAATGATGCGGCCAATGTGCTCAACGGGCGTGGTGGGACTGACACAATGTCGGGCGGGGCTGGTGCAGACAGTTACTATGTTGATCGCGCAACAGACATAATAAACGACATCACTGCCAACAACTTCGTTGACGATGGCGCAATTGATAAAGTCTTTGCGACTTCAAGCTTCAACCTGATGGGCACCTTCGCTGAAAATCTCTATATCGTTTCTGCCTTCGGTGACTTCAGCCTCACTGGCAACGCGTCCAAAAACATTCTCGAGGGTACAGGTGGCAACAACACGTTTCGCGGCAATGGCGGTGGTGATGCCAGCGTACGATACAGTGGCGACCTGATGTATGGCGGTGCTGGCAACGACGTTTATTTTGCCAACGTGCAAGACGGCGTATTTGACTACTACGGTGGTGGTTACGACACAATTTACGCCAATAACTTTACCCTCGATGCAGCGCAGGAAATTGAACTCCTTGAAGCCTTGGATTTGCAAGGCCCCGGAGTTCGCTTTATTGGAAATGAAGCCAGCACCCGCTTCATGGGCACCACAGGGTCTGACTACATCGAAGGTGGCGCTGGCGATGACGTTATTCAAGGAAACTCCATCAGCCTCGCATCAACTGCTGGCAATACCCTCGACGGTGGCGCTGGTCTCGACACCATTGTGGGCGACGATGGAGAAGACACCATAAGAGGTGGCGCTGATGCGGATAACATAACGGCAAAAGCTGGCAATGATTTTATCTCGGGAGGTTCTGGCGCAGATACCATCAATGGCGGCGATGATATTGACACAGTTACCTACAGCGGTGGCAGTGCTGGCGTAACGGTTGCGTTGCAGCAGTGGAGTTTCAGAACCAATAATCCTTTCACAGTATCAATTGTGACTGCTGGTGCCCGCAATGGTGATGCGCAGGGCGACATTTTAAGCAACATTGAAAACATTAATGGCTCCGGCTCTGTAGACACGCTCGTGGGCGATTCCGCAGTCAATATTCTTCAGGGTGCAGATGGCAACGATCGTCTGGCGGGTGCTGGTGGCAACGACTATTTGTATGGCGGCAATCAGAGTGATCGCTTGGAAGGTGGGCTTGGTAATGACGAGCTTTATGGTGACATTTTCGCAGCCAACCCCTTCAATACTCCCGGCGACTTTGTTGCAGGCAGTGACATTCTGATTGGTGATGAAGGCAGCGACCGCCTGCAGGGTGGACAGGGAGCCGATTCACTCTATGGCGGCGATGGCAATGATATCTTGATCGGCAATGAATTTGCAGGCGACCTCAGCGATCCTTACACGTTTGCGTCAGACTTGGGCGTTATGGATCTTGCTGGCTTTGGACTTGATACAGCAGATGTTGATTTTCTATCCGGCGGGGCGGGTAATGACGTTTATTACCTCGGCGGAAAAGAAGATACTGTATCAGAAGGAGTAGACGGCGGCACAGACGAACTGCGTTTGGCCTTGCATGACAGTAGCTTTGATCTATCGGCCTTCGGATTTGAAAACGTCGAGAACATGACGTATCTTGCAAGTTTTCATTATGTTCAGAATTTTGGTGATCCACAAAATGGCATTCCACCCAGCCGGGATCCTGTATCTGGCACCGCAGATTTTGTTGGCACAGGCAACGCGCTCAATAACAAGATCACCGGTGCTGATATGTGGGACACGCTTTCGGGTCTCGGCGGCAACGACACTTTAATAGGCGGTGCAGGTGTTGACACGCTGAACGGTGGTGCCGACAATGATACTTTGATCGGCGGCCTTGACAATGACAACCTGAACGGTGGCGACCAGAGTGACACGGTGAGCTATGCCACTTCAGCCGGAGCGGTTGTCGCTGCTTTCGCCAACGTGACGACACTCTTATTCGGGAACCCGTTTACGATCGTGAATGCTGGTTTCCGCGGCAACGATGCCGAAGGTGATATCGTTACGAATTGTGAAAACATCACAGGCAGCGCCTTTGGCGATACGCTTGCCGGCAACACCGATGCGAATATTCTCACAGGCGGAAATGGCAACGACACGCTTTACGGCGGCTTGGGTGCAGATACGCTGAACGGCGGTCGTGACAATGACACGCTGAACGGCGGTGGTGGTGCAGACATCATGTATGGCG
>JANPCL010000146.1:0-2744 GCA_031430915.1 Hyphomicrobiales bacterium | reverse complement strand
GCACCGCATTGACTCCGCACACATGGACCGCCCGTGGAAGGCACCTACATGGTTGATTGGCCTCAATACGGTGCTGGCCTTTGTGAATGCGCTGTTTCTCGGTGCTGGTGACAAGGTGTGGGGCTATTCCAATGCATTGTGGGCGGGTCTGTTCTTTGCAGCTCTCATCATTCCGGTGTTCTGGTATCGCCATTACATGCAGGATGGCGGCAAGTTCCCCAAGGAAGCCTATGATGATCTGGGCCTCAAGGAGGGTGACCTCGGAGAACGCAAGGCGGGCATGTTGCCTTATCTGACGCTGGTTGCAGGTGCTGCGGTGGTTCTGTGGGCGAACTGGTTCTTCGTGCTACCGGCATAATTGCACACAAACAAATGGCAAAGGGGCTGCTTCGGGGGCCCCTTTTTTTGTAAAATATGTTACCTGCCAAGAAAATAAATTGCACTTCATTATTGATTTTTGTCGCAACTCGTATGAGACTTGGCGGAAACCGAGATCATCAAGGGAGTCCCGCATGACCAATTCCTGGCGCTTTTCCACCCTCATTGACCGCCACAAGGCGCTTGGGTCCAACCTTGAAGACTGGAGTGGCATGGGCACCGCGTGGTCCTATTCCAAGGGCGACCCTGATGCCGAATACATGGCCATCCGCACCAAGGCTGGTTTGATGGATGTGTCGGGTCTCAAAAAAGTTCATATCACCGGACCTGCTGCATCCCATATGATTGAGCGGGCGACAACGCGCAACATGGAAAAGCTGATGCCGGGTCGTTCGGTCTATGCGACCATGTTGAATGATGCGGGCAAGTTTGTGGATGACTGCGTGATCTATCGTCTTGCCCCCAATGCCTTCATGGTGGTGCACGGTTCAGGTGGGGCGCATGAACAATTGACCATGGCTGCCACGGGCCGCGATGTATCCATTCGCTTTGATGACAATCTGCATGACCTGTCGTTGCAGGGGCCGATGGCTGTGGACTATCTGGAAAAATATGTGCCGGGTATTCGAGCCCTCCCTTACTTCGCTCAAATGCAGACGTCGCTGTTTGGAAAGCCAGCCATGATCTCGCGCACGGGCTACACCGGTGAGCGCGGTTATGAATTGTTTGTGCGAGGGCAGGATGCGGGAATGATCTGGGATCGCATTTTGGAAGAGGGCAAAGACATTGGCATCATTCCTTGCCGCTTCACCACACTCGATATGTTGCGCACTGAAAGTTATTTGCTGTTTTTCCCCTTCGACAATTCGGAAATGTATCCGTTTGAAGACCAGAGCCCCGGCGACACGTTGTGGGAACTTGGGCTCGACTTCACCGTGTCTCCTGGCAAGGTCGGCTTCCGCGGTGCGGAAGAGCATTACCGACTGAAGGGCAAGGAGCGGTTCAAGATTTGGGGCCTCAAGCTTGAAGGCACAAACGTTCCGGGCAATGGTGCGCCCGCGTTCCGCGATGGCAAAAAGGTTGGGCTTGTGACGCAGGCCATGTATTCGCCATTGAACAAGCACAACATTGCCATTGCACGTTTGCCTGTTGATTGTGCCAACAACGGCACCAAGCTGGAAGTGCGTTGTGGCACCCATGGACCCATGGCCGCCACCACGCATTCGATGCCGTTTTTTGATCCGGAAAAGAAACGCCGCACCGTTCAGGGCTGACGAGCAAGCGCATGACAAAAACCGTGTTCCCATCGACCATCAAAAGTCGTCCCGTCTATGGTGTGCTTGAGCCAAGGGCGGGTGCCCGACATCTGGTTGTTGCAGATGGCGAAGGGGCTGATGCGGTTATTGAATTTGTGGCGAAGTTCGGTGATGGATTGGCTGACATGCTGCGCAAAGTGCACATCATCTATACGCCCGGCCCCAATGGCACTGACAAGATGGCGGAACTGGAAAAATTGGGGGCGGCGCAATTCTTTTCCGCGCCCTCCATTTCAACACTGCTGCCGCGGTTGCAACGGGTTTTGGCTGATGGGCACATGGGTACTCAGTTCTATCTGGCAGGTACTGAGGGTCTGATGGGGCAGGCTGAACGGGAGATCATGAATACGGGTTTTCCGTTTTCAGATATTCAAAAAGAGCATCGCGGATCCACGGTGCGGCGCGTGCAGTGTGTACATTGCAAGGGCATAACAGAGAATGTTGCGACTGATCCTTTCACGTGCAGCCATTGTGGCCTCAGTCTTTTTGTGCGGGACCATTACTCGCGTCGTCTGGCGGCGTTCCAGGGTGTGAACATTGATGCGGAAGACCCGGGCCTGGTGCCAAAGGCCGTGGTGAGGTTCACATGAGCGGTGGCGCCAAACTACAAGTCCGCGTGGCGGAGGTTGTCGAGGTCAATGAGCTGATCAAGCGCTTTCGCTTTGTCAGCCGTGACGGCGCTGCCTTGCCCGCTTTTTCAGGTGGCGCGCATACGGTTGTCGAAATGGATGACCATGGCACGCGCAGGCTTAATCCCTATTCGCTGATGAGCAATCCGCAGGACATGTCGGGTTATGAAATATCCGTGCGGCGCGATGATGTGGGTCGGGGTGGTTCGCTGTTCATGCACGCCCACGTCAAAGCCGGAATGGAGATGGTGCTCAGCT
Source organism: Hyphomicrobiales bacterium (assembly GCA_031430915.1). GTDB lineage: Bacteria > Pseudomonadota > Alphaproteobacteria > Rhizobiales > Aestuariivirgaceae > Aestuariivirga. The sequence goes on along the minus strand of JANPCL010000146.1, from coordinate 163 downwards.
ATCCGGTCAATCTCTTCCCGCTCGACAGTCGTGCGAAAAAACATCTGATGATTGCAGGTGGCATTGGCATCACGCCATTCCTCGCGCAGATGGCGCAACTCCAGCATTTCGGTGGCAAGTTTGAACTGCACTACTCCGCCCGATCAAAGCCGCTTGGTGCTTA
>JANPCL010000145.1:0-38245 GCA_031430915.1 Hyphomicrobiales bacterium | reverse complement strand
AGCAGAAGGGTTGGCTTTAATGCTGTTCGTCTGGGTGGCACTTGGGGGTGCGCTTGGATCGGTCGCGCGGCTTGGATTGTCGCAGGGAATCAATCGGGTTTTGGGCGACGGATTTCCCTATGGGATTTTGACGATCAATGTTCTCGGCAGTTTTACCATGGGATTGGCTACGGCACTTTTTATCCGGAAGCTGGACGGCAACCAGTCTTCGCAGTATTTTTTGACAACCGGATTTTTGGGTGGCTTCACAACGTTTTCGGCGTTCTCGCTGGACGTCTTCAAATTGGTGAATGGCGGACAGGCAGGTTCAGCGGCGCTATATGTTTTGGCGTCAGTCGGTCTTTCGATTGCCGCCGTTTTTGCAGGTTTCGCGTTGATGAGTGTCAGCAATGGCTGAAGTGAAACGCCACGAAGTCTCGGCCGATGAAGATGGTATGCGTTTGGACCGTTGGTTCAAGATTCATTTTCCGCAAGTGACCTTTGCCTATCTCAACAAGCTCACACGTACCGGCCAGGTGCGGGTTGGGGCGGGAAGGTGCAAAACCAATTCGCGGTTGAAAGAAGGCGACGACGTGCGTGTGCCGCCTTTGGCGTTTGATACGCGGCCTGCTGATGCGCCGAAAGGTGATTTGAAGCCGTTGACGCGTGAGGAACGCAAGCTGTTCGACTCGATGGTGATCCATGAGGATCAGGATATCTATGTATTGAACAAGCCCTGCGGTTTTGCAGTGCAGGGGGGAACCAAGACATTTCAGCATCTCGACGGATTGTTGATGGGGCTTGGCGCTGAACTGGGTGAGCGGCCACTGCTGGTGCATCGCTTGGACCGTGATACATCTGGTGTGATCGTGGTGGCCAAGCGACGGGCTGTTGCAGCAGCCTTGGGGAAATTGTTTGCAACGCGAAATGTGCAGAAGACGTATTGGGCTGTTGTGAAAGGTGTTCCCACTCCGCCGCAGGGCAAGATTGATGTGGCGTTGATCAAGGCCAAGAGCACCGAAGGGGACCGCATGCGGGCGTCTCGCGAGGGTGAAGAAGAGGATGAGCAAAGGGCGGTCACGCAGTATGCCGTGATCGACAAGGCATCCAAGGTAGCGGCGTGGTTGTCCTTGAAGCCGGTGACGGGGAGACAGCACCAGTTGCGGGCCCATACCACACATATTGGCACACCGATTTTGGGCGACAATAAATATGGTGGCGATGTGGATTTGCCCGAGGGCGTTCCGAACAAGCTGCACCTGCACGCGCGGCGCATTGTGTTTCCGCATCCGCGTGAGGGGGTGGTGGATATTACAGCCCCTTTGCCGGAGCATATGATGCAGACATTCGGGGTGTTCGGGTTTGATGCTGCACGCTACGATAAAAACAATGACTGACGAAACCCCCGACGAACGCATGCGGCGCATCATCACTTCGCCGATAGAACGCAAGTTGCCACGGAAATTTTATAAGTCTGTGGAAGTATCCGATACGAATGCCATTTTGCTGGACGGTCGCTCTGTCAAAACGCCGATGAAGAATGCCCTGAAACTGCCCAATCGCGCACTGGCTGAAGCAGTTGCAGCGGAGTGGGTGGCGCAGGAGAAGGTGATTGATCCGGAGTTGATGCCGATCACCAAACTGGCCAATACAGCATTGGACCGTGCTACGGCGGAGCGTGAGCACGTGCTTCACGAAATCGTGGAATATGCGGGGTCGGATCTTGTTTGCTACTGGGCCGATCGTCCGCCGGAATTGGTGCGGTTGCAGCGCAAGCATTGGCACCCGGTGTTGGATTGGGCCAATGCGGAGTTACCCGCGCAATTTATTCATGCCAGCAGCATTACACATATCGCGCAGGATGAGGCCAGTCTTGCTGCTGTGCGTCGGCGGGCAGAAGCACTGGACCATTGGCAGTTGACGGGTGTTTATATTTTGATGACGTTGCTCGGCTCATCGTTGTTGGCATTGCAGCTGCAAGCGGGTTGTGACTCCGATGCAGCCTGGGCGGCTGCGCATGTGGATGAGGACTACCAGATCAGCAACTGGGGTGATGATGCTGAAGCGTTGTTGCGCCGCAAAGGCAGGCGGCGCGAGTTTGATGGACTGGTAAAGTATTTCAAATTGCTTGCTGAAAGCAATCAACGTCCCGGGTGAATAAGTCACGCCGCGTGACAATTGTCATACAATTAACATTTGACAGACTCTTGTCTTCGCGCAAACATTCACTTGGCGGAACAGTCATGGTCTCGAATGACACTACAATAAAAAAAACCCGCTGAGACTTGGACGTGTGCCTGCACAGAGAAAAACACTTTTAATGGGAGCTACATATGTTTGAAGAAATCATCAAAGCAGCGCAGACCCGTCGTAATGTTTTCAAGACGATTGGTGGTGCCACGGCCCTTGCTGGCATGATGTTGGCTGATGCCGGGTTTGATCCCGCCATGGCGCAGGCGCTTGCGCCCGCTGGCAAGCCGATGAAAGCCGCCTTCTCGAATGCAGGACTTCAGGCTTCGTGGTGTGCCCAGGGCAAACAGGCCGCCGAAGCCTGGGGCAAACTCATGAATGTCGAAATCACGTGGTTCGACGGTGAACTGGCCGCAACCAAGCAACGCGCTGCTATTGACAACATGGCCACGCAAAAGTGGGACTTCGTGGCAATACAAACTTTTGGCATTGGTACACTTACCGACCCCATTCAAAAAATGATTGACGCGGGAACGCCTGTTATTGCCATGGATACGTTGGTGGCCCCTCCAGGCACCATCGCCATTCACACATTTATCGCTCCCGACAACGAAATGATGGGCTCACTCGTGACATCAGCACTGATGGCGGCGATTGGTGGAACCGGAAATGTGGTTATGACGCAAGGTGCGCTCGGCCATTCCGGCGCCCAGGGCCGTGCAAAAGGTTTCAAAAGCATCGTCTCGGGCATGCCAAGTGTGAAAGTGATCAACGAAGAACCTGCCGACTGGGATGTGACCAAGGTTGCCCGCATCTGGGATTCGATTTTGACCCAGAACGACAAAATCGCAGGTGCGTTCTTCCACAATGATGATATGGCACTCGCTGCTGCAAATGTCATGAAAGCTAAAGGCCGCACAGATATCATGATCGGTGGTGTTGACGCCATGCCGCCAGCGGTTCAGGCCGTGTTGGATGGTAAAATGGTGGCAACCGTGCGCAATCCGTCCTGCCGTATTCATGGCTGGGCTGTGGCTGCTGGTGTTGCTGCCGTGCAAGGTGGAGAAAAAGCCGGGAAGGATATTCCAAACTACATCCTGGCAGACGGCCCCGTCATCACCAAGGATACAGCTGCTGGTCATCTCTGGCTGCAAAAGAACTTCCTCGTCTGATTTCACATGAACGATCAATCGATGAGTGGGGGCGGTTTGCCGCCCCTGCTTCAATTGTCCAATGTGTCAAAATCCTTCGGTGGTATTGCCGCCTTGAAAGACGTCGACTTCACGCTGAATGCTGGCGAGATCCATGGTCTTGTCGGCGAAAACGGTGCTGGCAAATCCACCACCATGAAAATCATTGCCGGAGTCTATTCCGATTTCGAAGGCCAGATGAGCGTGGATGGCAAGCCCGTGCATTTTCGGTCAGCGCGTGATGCACTCGCGGCTGGTATCGGCATGGTACATCAGGAGCTTTCAACCATTCCTGATTTGACCGTCGCAGAAAATGTGTTTCTTGGCCACCAGCCAATCACCAAAATGGGCACCATCGACTGGGCCCGCATCAACAGCGAGGCATCGCGGCTGATCGCAAGTCTTGGTCTTGATATCGATCCCAAAACGCGGATGGGTTCCTTGCCTGTGGGCTTGCAACAGCTTGTTGAACTGTCGCGCGTGTTGTTTTCGGGTGCCCGGATCATCATTCTTGATGAGCCTACGTCGGCGCTGTCTCCACCTGAGGTCAAGCGCTTGTTCGACGTGCTGCGCAAAATCAAAGCTGAGGGTCGCGGCATTGTTTTCATCTCGCACTTTCTCGATGATGTGCTGGAGATTTCTGACACGGTCACGGTGTTCCGCAATGGCAAGAAAGTGGCCACCGAAACTGCTGCGTCGCTCACCAAGGACACTGTGATTTCCCACATGATCGGGCGTGGTTCCGTCGGAATGCATATGGGGGAAAATGCCGAGTTGCAGAGTGACGATGCCAAGCCGGTTGTGCTGGCGGCTGATAGTATTGGCGATGGAAAATTACTGCGCGATGTTTCACTGCAGTTGCGCGCGGGGGAAATTACGGGAGTCTACGGCTTCATGGGTTGCGGCCAAATTGAATTGGCGCGAGCACTTTTCGGCAAGATCAGGTTGAAGCAGGGAGGCTTGCAACTCAACGGCAAGGCACAAGCCTTTGCGTCTACGGCGCAGGCCCGGGCACGTGGTATTGCTTTCGTGCCCGAGAACCGCCGCATGATGTTGTTTCGCACTGAGCCAGTTTACAAGAATGTGTCGATTGCCATACTGGACCGCATTCACAAGTTTTTGCTGAAACCCGCAACCGAACGCAGCACAGCACAGAAACACGCAGCTGATTTACAAATCCGTCCGCCCAACCCCAATATGATGTTGGGGGCCCTGTCTGGCGGCAATCAGCAGAAGGTGGCACTGGCCAAGTGGTTGACGCATTTGCCCAAGGTTCTCATTCTGTCTGAGCCGACGCGCGGCATGGATGTGGGGGCGAAGGAAGACGTCATCCGCATTGTCAAAGACTTGCGGGACAAGGGCGTTGCCATTCTCGTGCTCTCCACAGAGCCCGAAACAATCCTGACACTGGCAGACCGTGTGAGCGTGTTGCGCAAGGGCAGGGTAGCGAAAGAATTCAAGAGCGGTACAATTCACAAAGCCGACCTTCTGGCGGCGGCATAGGGCAGCAGACATGAGCGTGACGGATATTCAAAAATCGGGTGGGTTCAAGTCGCTGCTGAAAGACCAATTGCGAAACATTGCACCCGTGTTCACGTTGCTGGCGTTGGTGATTTTCTTCACTGTGGCGAGTTCATCATTTTTCACGGTTGTGAATTTCATGAACATCCTCTCTCAGATATCGATCACCGCTATTATCGCGGTGGGCTTGACCTATGTCATTCTTACGGCTGAAATTGATTTGTCTGTCGCAGCCGTGGCCAATGCCGTGGGTATTGCTGTAACATTTTTTACATTGCAGCCGGACTATGTGAACATTGCCAACCTGCCGTTGCCGGGTGTGATTGCCATTGTGTTGACCTTGCTCGCCGCCCTTTCATTCGGATTGGTCACGGCTTTTGGTGTGACCTGGATTGGCATTCCGTCCTTCATCATGACGCTTGCCATCATGCAGATTGCCAATGGGGTCTCAGCATTGCTGGTGCGTGGCCAGATCGCCTATAACTTTCCGGATTTGATTACTGTGCTGGGGTCCGGCTCCATCATGGGAATACGCTGGACTATCATTGTGGCAATCCTGTTTCTCGGTATCGGTCATCTTGTGCTGAACTACACGCGCTTTGGCCGCTATATCTACATGACCGGCGGCAATCGCGAGGCGGCAGAATATTCAGGCGTCAATGTCAAATTCATCATCGGGTCCGTCATGGTGATTTCGGCAATGTGTTCTGGCATTGCCGGCATGTTGGCGGTGGCTTATTTTGGCTCAGCCCAACAAAACCAGTTCGACAGTTACCTGTTGGACGCGATCGCAGCAGTTGTCGTCGGCGGTACCAGTCTGTTCGGCGGGCGCGGCGGCATAGGCAATACCATCATCGGCTTGTTGGTACTTGGAGTTCTCAACAACGGACTTGATCATATCCAGATTGACAGTTTCCTGAAGATTTTGATCCGCGGCTTAATCCTGCTCTCGGCGCTGATAATAAATGTCTATGCCCAGAAGCTGAAGGAGAACGAGTGAGTTCGTTCTCCCGTTTGACGCTTGCTGTTCCGACTGCTTAACAGGCCAAGGAGGAACGGCTGATGCAGGAGATTCTGGACGGGTTGGAACGGCGGCGCACTGAGGCGCGCGCTGGCGGTGGCCAAAAGCGGATTGACGCTCAACATGCAAAGGGAAAGTTGACAGCGCGTGAGCGCATTGAGCTGCTTGTCGATGCTGGGTCTTTCGAGGAATTTGACATGTTTGTGGAACATCGCGCCACGGACTTTGGCATGGACAAGACCCGCATTCCCGGCGATGGCGTTGTCACGGGTTGGGGCACCATCAATGGCCGCCTGATTTATGTGTTTGCAAAAGACTTCACGGTGTTCGGCGGTTCGCTCTCCGAAACCCATGCCCGCAAAATTACGAAGATACAGGATATGGCGTTGCGCAATGGCGCGCCCATCATTGGCCTGTTTGATGCTGGAGGTGCCCGCATTCAGGAAGGAGTTGATGCATTGGGTGGCTATGGCGAAGTGTTCCAGCGCAATGTGCTGGCTTCGGGCGTCATTCCGCAAATCTCGGTGATCATGGGGCCCTGTGCCGGGGGCGATGTTTATTCGCCGGCGATGACGGATTTCATCTTCATGGTGAAGCATACCAGCTATATGTTCGTGACCGGGCCTGACGTGGTGAAGACCGTCACCAATGAAACGGTGACAGCGGAGGAACTGGGTGGGGCTTCCGTTCACACCACGCGCTCGTCTATCGCCGACAAGGCCTATGAAAATGATATTGAAGCGCTGTTGCAGGTGCGCCGCCTTATTGATTTTCTCCCGGAAAACAACCGGGCCGCATTGCCCATTCTGCCGGATTTCAATGATGCTGAGGGCATTGACGTGTCACTGGATACATTGATCCCCGAAAACCCGAACCAGCCCTACGACATGAAGGAGCTGGTGCGCAAAACCGTGGATGGCGGCGACTTCTTTGAGATACAGGAAGCCCATGCGCGCAACATCATCACCGGGTTCGGACGGGTAAAGGGCCGCACCATTGGTATAGTCGCGAACCAGCCCATGGTTTTGGCGGGGGTGCTGGATTCAGACGCAGGACGCAAGGCCGCGCGTTTCGTGCGGTTTTGTGATTGCTTCAATATTCCCATCGTCACTTTTGTTGACGTTCCCGGCTTCTTGCCCGGCACAGCACAGGAATATGGTGGGCTTATCAAGCATGGGGCGAAGCTGTTGTTTGCCTATGCCGAGGCCACGGTACCGAAGATCACCATCATCACCCGGAAAGCCTATGGCGGGGCCTATGTTGTGATGGCGTCCAAGCATTTGCGCGGCGACATCAACTACGCCTGGCCCACGGCGGAAATTGCGGTCATGGGCGCCAAGGGTGCGGCTGAAATCATCTATCGCGCCGAACTTGGTGACAAAGCCAAAATTGCAGGGCGCGAAAGTGACTACAAGGCGCGCTTTGCCAACCCGTTTGTGGCAGCAGAGCGCGGCTTCCTCGATGACGTGATCATGCCGCATTCCACACGCCGCCGCGTAGCCCGGGCACTCGATATGCTGAAGTCCAAGCAACTGGAAAACCCCTGGAAGAAGCACGATAATATTCCGCTTTGAAACCAAACTTGGTGATCCGGCTTATTCTTGTTAGAGTGGACCAGCAGTGGGGCTGACAGATGAGAGGTATTTGCTTTGTTGCTATTGGACAAGATGTTGACCCGGGTGATCAAGACGGGTCGGCTGGAGGTTATCGACGCCGGGGGCCAGCGGCATGTTTATGAGGGTGCGCCCGGCGTGCGCGTAACCGTACAATTGAAGGACCCGGCGCTGCACAACAAACTTTTTCTCAATCCTGAATTACATGCGGGCGAAGCTTACATGGATGGGCGCCTTGTGGTGGAACAGGGCAGCATCCGGGAATTTCTGACCTTGTTTGTTGAGAACCGAGGCGGCTTTCGGCGTCACCCCTTGCAGAAACTGGTGCGGGGAACGGCCAAGACATTCAAACGGTTGATGCAAAGGAATTCGGTTTCGAAATCGCTTGGCAATGTGCGGCATCACTATGATCTGTCAAATGATTTCTATCGGTTATGGCTGGACGCGGACATGTTGTATTCCTGCGCCTATTTTGCCTCACCAGAAGATACGCTGGAGCAAGCCCAGCAAAACAAGCTTCGTCATATCGCCGCAAAGCTGGATCTGAAACCGGGGCAGCGGGTTCTGGACATCGGTTGTGGCTGGGGCGCGATGGCGCTCTATCTCGCGGCTGTCGCCGATGTGACGGTTGTGGGAGTCACACTGTCGACGGAACAATTGGCCTATGCCCGCGAGCAGGCGCTTGAGCGCGGGCTTGCCGACCGCGTGTCGTTTGAACTGATCGACTACCGGGAGGTGACAGGTCGGTTTGACCGCATCGTGTCCGTGGGCATGTTTGAGCATGTGGGGATCGGCCAGTTCGATGCCTATTTCGGCAAGATCAAGGAACTTTTGACCGAAGACGGTGTGGCGCTGGTGCATTCCATCGGGCGCAAGGGCGGGCCGGGGCAAACGGGTGCTTGGATCCGCAAGTATATTTTCCCCGGTGGATATTCGCCAGCCCTGTCAGAGACAATGCAGTCCATCGAGCGGGCAGGGCTTTGGGTGACGGATGTTGAAATCCTGCGGCTGCATTATGCCAAGACCTTGCGCATCTGGGAGGAACGGTTTCAAGCCCATCGCAGTGAGATCTCTGCGATGATGGACGAAAAATTCTGCCGCATGTGGGAGTTTTATCTGATCATCAGCGAGTTGTCCTTCAGCCATGGCAAGCACATGAATTTCCAGATTCAGCTGACGAAGGACGTGCATGCGGCGGCTTTGACGCGGGATTACATGTTTGAGCGGGAGTGAGGGTCGAAGGGGTGATGCGGTCCCTTTCTCCTGGTATGCAAGGGCAGAGGTGCATTTCATTCTGGGTTAAACTAAAGACTTAAATCTTGATTCTGCGGGAGATAGCTTTGCGTTTTTTGCCTATTGGTTCCACCATCAGCCATATGCTGTCTTCGACGTTGAACAATCTGGGCTTTGCGCTGCGCGCGCAGTGGCCTTGGATGGCTGTCATGGCAGCCATTTTCGCCGTGATTGCAACCACCACAAATATCCCGTTGGGGGCGACACAGGAAGAAAATGAGGCGTATTTTCGTGCGAACCCCGGTGAAGTAAGCTGGTTTGTATTTCTGATATTTGTCAGCGTTGTGATAGCCATGCTGGCCTTCTCATCCATTGCCGTGGCTTGGCACCGTTACGTGTTGCTCGATGAAGTTCCCCAGGGCATGGCCAGGTTGCGTGTGGACGGAACGGTGTGGCGCTATTTTGGAAACATTTTTCTGATTGGATTACTGCTGATCCTTGCCATGCTTCCGCTTTCCCTGCTGGTCATTCCACTCATGTCACTTCACCCCGCTGTTGGTGTTGCCGGGGCTTTGGCCTATGTGGTGGTGATCATCATGCCGATCATCTACCGGCTGTCAATCAAGCTTCCGGCCATTGCGTTGGAACGGCGTGACTTCAAACTGGGCGATGCTTGGACTGTATCTGCCGGCAACTGGTGGCAAATTGTGGGTGTGGGTGTTGTCGCAACCCTGCTGTCATGGATCGTCGGACTGCTCATGGCGTTGGTGTCGAAACTGCTGAACGTCACCTTGGGTGATACGGTCGGCCTCTGGATCGACATTGCATTGCAAACAGGCGTCAACTGGGTTGTCACCATCATGGGCATCACGCTATTGACCAGCCTTTACGGGTACTTCGTGGAGAAGCGGGACTTTTAAACCCGCTCGCCCACGAGGTCATATTCTTCGGCGTCTACGATTTTCACCTTCACCATGTCGCCGACTTTCAAATCGGTCGCTCCGGGCAGGAACACATTGCCGTCGATTTCTGGTGCGTCCCAGGGTGAGCGGGCGATGGCTTCTTCATTCTCCAGATCAATCTCATCCACCAGCACGTTGATTTCACGACCAATTTTGCCTTGCAAAATCTCGGATGAAATCTCTTGCTGCACTTGCATGAAGCGCTCGAAGCGTTCCTGCTTCACGCTGTCGGCAACCTGTGGCAGGCCAAGGTCATTGGCCACGGCACCTGTGACTGGTTCGTATTTGAAGCAGCCAGCGCGTTCAATGCGGGCTTCCTTCATCCACTGCAGCAGGTACTCAAAATCAGCTTCTGTTTCACCGGGAAAGCCCACAATGAAAGTGGAGCGGATGGCAATGTCAGGGCAGATGTTGCGCCACTTGGCCAATCGCTCCAGCACCTTCTCCTGATTGGCAGGACGGCGCATGGATTTCAGCACTGTGGGCGAGGCATGCTGGAAGGGGATGTCGAGATAGGGCAGGATTTTGCCATCGGCCATCAACTCAATCACATCATCCACATGAGGATAGGGATAGACATAGTGCATGCGCACCCACGCCCCGAGGTCACCCAGTTCCTTGGCCATGTCATAAAATTTGGCACGCACGTCACGGCCCCGGAATTTCGAAGTCGCGTATTTGATATCAACGCCATAGGCCGAAGTGTCTTGCGAGATGACCAGAAGCTCCTTGACGCCTGCTTTCACCAGACGCTCTGCTTCGTAGAGCACGGCGGCGGCAGGGCGTGACACGAGATCGCCCCGAATGGACGGGATGATGCAGAAACTGCAGCGGTTGTTGCAACCCTCGGAAATTTTCAGATAAGAGTAGTGACGCGGTGTGAGGTGCAGGCCGTGGGGCGGCACCAGATCCATTTTGGGATCGTGCAGCGGGGGCAGGGCTTCATGCACCGCCTTCACCACCTGCTCATATTGGTGCGGCCCGGTGATGGCGAGAACGGAAGGATGTGCGGCTCGGATAGCTGCATCTTCAATGCCGTAACAGCCCGTGACGATCACACGGCCATTTTCCTCAAGTGCTTCGCCAATCGCAGAGAGGCTTTCGGCCTTGGCGCTGTCGAGAAAGCCACAGGTGTTGACAATCACCACATCAGCGTCGGCATAGCCGGGGGCAATCAGATAGCCTTCGGCACGCAGTTGCGTGAGAATGCGTTCGCTATCAACAAGGTTCTTCGGGCAGCCCAATTGGACAAGGCCCACTTTCGGTACATGTACGGTCATGGCGCGGGCCTTATAGCATTTGTATGGCGAGAGAAAGGGACCCTTGCCTCTTTCTCCAAAGCGTGGCCAATTGTGACGGTGTTTCACAAGGGCTGACATGTTCAAAAAGATTCTGATCGCCAACCGTGGCGAAATTGCCTGCCGTATCATCAAGACCGCCCGCCAGATGGGCATCAAGACTGTGGCGGTCTTTTCCGACGCTGACAAACGCGCCTTGCATGTGGACATGGCGGATGAGGCGGTGAACATCGGGGCTGCTGCGGCTTCCGAATCCTATCTTGTGATCGACAAGATAATTGCCGCTTGCAAGCAGACGGGGGCGGAAGCGGTTCACCCTGGTTATGGTTTTTTGTCGGAACGATCGGCTTTCCCGAAGGCGCTTGTGGCTGCGGGAATCGTTTTCATCGGGCCCAACGCCCTTGCCATTGATGCCATGGGCGACAAGATTGCTTCGAAGAAGGCCGCGGCAGCGGCTGGCGTATCAACTGTGCCCGGCCATATGGGCATTATCGAAACGGCTGATGAGGCGGTTCGTATTGCAGAAAGTATTGGCTACCCGGTGATGATCAAGGCTTCCGCTGGCGGTGGCGGCAAGGGCATGCGGATTGCCTTTGATGCTGCTGAGTGTCGAGAGGGATTTGCTCTGGCTCGGGCTGAGGCCAAGGCGTCCTTCGGGGATGACCGACTGTTCATCGAAAAATTCATCAGCAATCCCCGCCATATCGAAATTCAGGTGCTGGGTGACAAGCATGGCAATGTCATTCACCTGGGCGAACGGGAATGTTCCATACAGCGCCGCAATCAGAAAGTCATAGAGGAAGCACCATCACCGCTGCTGAGCAACGAAACGCGGGCGAAGATGGGAGCGCAGGCTGTGGCACTTGCCAAGGCTGTGCATTACGACAGCGCTGGCACAGTTGAATTCGTGGCGGGGCAGGACCAGAGTTTTTTCTTCCTCGAAATGAATACGCGATTGCAAGTAGAGCATCCCGTCACTGAGTTGGTCACCGGCATTGATCTTGTAGAGCAGATGATCCGCGTTGCCGCTGGTGAGAAACTCACCTTCACACAAGACAAGGTGCAGACCAGAGGCTGGGCCATTGAGTCCCGGATATATGCCGAAGATCCCTATCGCAGCTTCCTGCCGTCGATAGGGCGACTTGTGTCATACAAGCCGCCACTTGAAAGCAAAGTGGATGGAGTCACGGTGCGCAATGACACCGGCGTTTATGAAGGTGGTGAAATCTCCATCTGGTACGACCCGATGATTGCCAAGCTCTGCACCCATGCGCCGACGCGGCGTGAGGCAATTTCTGCAATGTCGTCTGCTTTGGACCAGTTTGTGGTTGCAGGCATTGCCCACAATGTGCCGTTCGTTTCCGCCATCATGGCGCATCCGCGTTGGCAGGACGGCGAGCTTTCAACCGGGTTTATCGCCGAGGAATATCCTGGTGGTTTCCATGGGCCCGCATTGTCGCCGAACGACATTGCCATGTTTGCGGATGTGGCTGTTTTGCTTGATCATATCGAAAACCTGCGCAAGCGGCAGATCAGCGGGCAACTGAATGGCCGCAAGATTGTTTTCAACACGCAGCGGCATGTTCGGATTGATGCGGATTGGGTACGTCTTGATGTAACGGAGGCGCTTGATGCTGCTGCCAAGGCCAGTGCCTGGCGGGCAGGGGCAGCTCTGGTAACGGCTGAGACGCGGCACGGACTTGTGACGGTACAGGTGAAACCTGTCACCAACGGCTACCGACTGGACTGGCGCGGCATGAGTGTGGAGGCCCACGTGTTCACGCCGCGAGAAGCGGAATTGGCGCGCCGCATGATTGACCGGCCACCGCCTGACACATCCAAGGTTCTGCTGTGCCCGATGCCGGGACTTGTGGTTTCACTTGCGGTTGTTGCAGGGCAAACTGTGAAAGCCGGAGATACACTTGCCATTGTTGAGGCAATGAAAATGCAAAATGTGCTGCGGGCCGAACGGGATGGCACAGTGAAAACGATAAACGCCAAGGCCGGGGACAGCCTTGGCGTTGATGCCGTTATTATGGAATTCAGCTGATCAGGCCTTCGGCCTTCATCGCGGCTTGCACGGATGGTCTTGCACCGACGCGGGTCATGAAGGCTGTGATGTTTTTCCACTGGGCTGTTTCAATGCCAACCATCTTGCACCAGTTTATAACCGTGAAGGCATAGGCGTCTGCCACGCCGAAGGATTTTCCGGTGAGAAAATTCTGCTTGGCCAAGAGGCCATCAAGCCATGTCAGACGCACGTTCACGCGGCTGATGATGGCTTTCTTGCCGTCATCCGGCATGGCCGGGTTGAACAAGCCACCAATGCCCTTGTGCAGTTCAGAGGCGAAAAAGTTCAGTGCTTCCATGGCGCGGTAGCGGGCCATGGTTCCGGCCTTTGGCAGCAGCTTTGTGGCCTTCGCCTTGTCGGCAAGATATTGCAGGATGGTCGCAACTTCCGTCAGCACGTCGCCTTTGGAATTCAGCTCCAGGGTTGGCACGTAGCCCTTGGTGTTGATCTTGCTGAAGTCGGAGCCGATTTCGGTTTTCTTGGCACGCAGGTCGACTTTCTCGATGTCAAACTTCTTGCCAAGTTCCTGCAAAATGATGTGTGGGGCCAACGAACAGGCGCCGGGTGCATAATAAAGTTTCATGGAAATCTCCTTTTAAGAAATTCTGTGATCCGGTTATATCTGCAACAAGTCAAGATACTATTTTACGGCAGGGCCAAATATCAACTGAAAATGATGCTGCATCGCGGCGTCGAGTTGTGCAGATGTTGTGTCGAAACCCAAGTCACGCAGGCTTGTCACGCCGTGTTCGACGACACCGCAAGGCACGATGCCGTCGAAGTGGGATAGGTCTGGTTCAAGATTGATGGAAATGCCGTGGAAGGTGACACCGTGGCGCACGCGGATGCCGAGGGCTGCGATCTTGTCTTCGCGGTTCTGGCGTTTGACCCAGACGCCGACTCGGTCTTCGCGGATTTCACCATTGATGCCAAAGTCTGAAAGTGTGGCGATGATCCAGCGTTCAAGGGACGCCACGAAGGCGCGCACGTCACCGCCGCGCTTTTTCAGGTTGAGCATGACATAGCCCACGCGCTGTCCGGGGCCGTGGTAAGTGTATTGTCCGCCACGTCCGGTTTGGAAGACCGGGAAACGATCGGGTGAAATCAGGTCTGCGGCTTTTGCGGATGTTCCGGCGGTGTAGAGGGGCGGGTGCTCCACCAGCCATACCATTTCGCTGGCTGTGCCATGGGCAATGGCTTCGGCTTCATTCTCCATGCGGGCTACGGCTTCGGCATAGGGCACGAGGCCTGTGGCCACATCCCAGCGCACGGGATCGCTGGAATAAACCTTGGTCTGAATGTCTTGTCGTTGTGCCATGTTCGGGGCTTTTGCGGGGTTCGACAACGGGATGCAAGTGGTCTAGCTTTCGATCTATGGAAGCACTCATTGTCTTCGCGATTCTGTTTCTGCTGATTGGCCCCATTCTGGCGATTGTGGCCTTGGTCAAGACATCGACCCTCGAAACCCGCATCCGGCATCTGCAAGCCGAGATCGCCAAACTGAGCTCAACGCCCGCTGCAGCACCCCCCGTCGTGCAACCGCTTGCCATGGAACCCGTAGTCGCAAAAGTTGAAGAGGCGATAGCGGAGCCACTTGCCGAGAAAGTTGAGAATGTTGCTGATGACGCAAATGCAGTCGCGACAGCTGAGCTTCACATGCCACCGCCTCGCAATGTGGAACAGGCACTGGCGTCGCGCTGGCTGGTGTGGCTGGGTGGTGCGGCGATTGCCATTGGTGGTCTTCTCTTTATCAAATACGCCTATGACAATGGTCTGATCTCGCCGATCCTGCAGGTGATCATCGGGTGGCTGGCGGGTGCTGGCCTGGTCGCGGCTGGCGAAGTGCTGAGGCGCAGGCGCAGTGAAGCGGTCAAGGACTATGTGCCAGCGGCCCTGTCGGCGGCGGGGCTCATCATTGCCTTCGGTGCAACTTACGCGGCCTATGCACTTTACAATCTGTTTGCTCCCGCCGTTTGCTTCCCTATCCTTGCTGCCATCAGTCTGGGTGCCCTGTGGCTGGCGACACGTCAGGGGCCGTTGATTGCGGCGCTTGGCCTGATAGGTGCAACTTTCACGCCCGCACTGGTGCCGTCAGACAATCCGAGCACATCCGGCTTTTTTGCCTATCTTCTCGTTATCGTGGTGGCGTCGCTGTGGTTGTTGCGCAAGTTGAATTGGTGGTGGCTGGGCTATGCCGCGATTGCCGCTGGTTTGGGGTGGTCCATGCTGTGGATCAATGGCTATGGTCTGACGCCCAGTTTGCCGATTGGCATATTCGGTCTCGCACTTGGGGCGGCGGCAACGCTGGTGCCGCGCGGTACATCCATTCTACAGGACAGCATGGGCAATCTGCTGGACCCCAAATCCATTTCGCCGCCCATGGGCGTGGCAATTGCGGGAAGCATGGCGGGTGCAACTATTCTCTCCGCCCTTGCCGTGCAATCAGGCCATGCCTTCCTGCCGCTGATCATGTTTGCCATTGGCATGGCTGCGATCGTTGCTTTCGGCTGGTTCCGGGACGGGCTGGTCGCAGCGCCACTGTTGGCAGCACTCGCGTCCCTCGTGGTGCTGATGGCGTGGCATGATGTGGGATTCCATGATTGGGCTTTTGACGAACGGGGCTTCTGGGTCACGGTGCCCGGCCTGTTCGAGCCTCCGCGTTTCCGAAACGCCATGTTGATTGCGTTGGCAACATTTACCGGTGTTGGTGTGTTTGGAGTTTTGCGCAAAGCCGAAAAGCGCCCGTGGGCCGCACTCGCATTGGCTGCTGGCGTGCTGTTTTTGTTTGGGGCGTGGTCGCGGGCTGACTTTACGGCAGGATGGATGACCTGGGCTGGAATGGCTTGCGTTGTAGGCGCAGCGCTGACTTTTGCGGCTTGGAAAAATCTCGGCGAAGTTGATAAACCATCCACAGCACGCGCCATCGAATTTCTGGCCGGTGGTGTGGCAGTTTTGGGCTGCTTTGCGCTTGATCGTGTGCTGGATGGTGTTTGGCAAACCTTGGCACTGGCAGCTTTTGCGGCTCTCATGGTGTTTGTGACGCGACGTGTAAATTTGCCCAACATTGCGGGCATCGCGTCGGCGGTTGCCAGCTTTGCCGCCCTTCGCCTGTTTTATGGCCGTGAATTTTGGGGCGAACCACGCGATCTGCCGCTGGGGGCTTATTGGATTTTGTATGGCTATGGTGTGCCAGCGGCATTGTTCTGGCAGGCTTCGAAATGGCTGCACCGCGACGGCTTTCTGCGCTGGCGTGTGGCGTTTGAAGGTATAAGTCTTGGCTTGCTTGTGGGCTTGGTATCGTTGTTCCTGCGCGTGTGGATTGGTGGCGGCATTGTAAAGGAAGAACTGGGACTGCTCGAACTTGCGGCCCACGCCTGTGCGTGGCTCGGTGCAGCCTATGGTTTGGCTTATCGGCAACAGCTTTATTCGACGTTCGTTTCGGTGTGGGGCGCGCGCATTTTGCTCGGCGCATCAGCGCTTGCCTTGCTGGCTTTGCTTACTATTCGCAATCCAGTGTTCACAGGTGATCCGGTGGCGGGTGGGTCCGTCTTCAACGCCCTGTGGCTGGCCTATCTTGTGCCTGTGCCTTTGCTGGCACTGATCGCCCGCAAACTTGATGCTTTGGCATGGGGG
Organism: Hyphomicrobiales bacterium; assembly: GCA_031430915.1. GTDB lineage: Bacteria > Pseudomonadota > Alphaproteobacteria > Rhizobiales > Aestuariivirgaceae > Aestuariivirga. The sequence goes on along the minus strand of JANPCL010000145.1, from coordinate 21,534 downwards.
CAGTTGCGCGGTGCCGTTGGTGGTGGCGCCCTCGTACTGTTGATGACCTTTGTGACCCTGCTGGTGAAACGACAGTTCCAAGGGGCTGTGATAGACATCGAATTCCTGTCGCAGGCCGAGTCCTATGCAGTGTCGCTGGCTTGGCTGGTCACTGGCATTGGTATTTTCATCGCAGGTATCAAGCTGAACCGACAGACCATTCGTTACGGCGGTTTGGCGATCCTGGTGCTGACGGTGCTCAAGGTCTTCGGCTACGACGTGTTCTCGCTCGGTGGGCTGTGGCGCATTGCAAGTGTCATCGGCCTTGGTCTTTGCCTTGTCGGTGTAGGCTGGCTCTACACCCGGTTTATTGGTCGCATCGAGATTAAAAAGCCGGAGACCCTGGGTTAACTGGTTCACATCCGGTTCATGCGGTTGACGCTACGGTACCGTCAGTAGAAGCGGGGGCTTCTTGAGAAGGACGCTTGACGTGCGCGGCAAACTCAACCCATTTCAACCTGCAAAGATTTTTGCTTTTGTCGTTCTGTTATTCGCCGCCTGTCTTCCGGCGGAAGCGGCTGGCAAGCGCGTCGCACTTGTTGTGGGCAATGGCGCGTACCAGTCGGTGGCGCAGTTGCCCAATCCGCGCAAGGATGCCGAGGCTGTTTCCAGTGCGCTTCGCAAACAGGGCTTCGAAGTTGTGACCGCCATAGACCTGACGCGGGTGGAATTGGAACAGGCCGTGGAGCGCTATGTGCGGGCCTTGAATGGGGCTGACATCAGCTTGTTCTACTACTCCGGCCACGGCATTGAGGTGGGTGGCGAAAACCGTATCATTCCAGTAGATGCCACGCTGGCCGCACCCCAAGACCTGGAGATGCAGACTTACAGTCTGCAAACCATCCTGCTGTATATGCAGAGCAAATCCCAGGCGCAGCTGATTTATCTTGATGCCTGCCGCGACAATCCTTTCAAGAACCGCGCCTTCCTTTTGGGGGTAGATGACACTGAAAAAACTGCAGGCAAGGGCTTGGCGGAACAAAAGGGTGCTGTTGGCAGCTTGATTGCCTATGCCACGGAGCCTGGCAAAGTGGCGCTGGATGGCACCGCTGAAAACTCGCCTTTTACAGCAGCCGTGATCAAGCATTCCTTCTCGCAAAATGTCGATGTGCAATCTGCCCTCATGCAGGTGACAGCCGATGTGTGGGAAGCGACCCAACAAAGCCAGCGGCCATGGATCAACAGTTCTCTGGTGAAGCCGGTGTTTCTGAATGGGCTGGTTGAAAAACCATTGGCCACAAACCCACCGACAATGAACAAGAGCCTGGCGGACCTCCAGGTGACGGAGACAACGCGTGGCTTGGACGCCGGACCTGTAGTCATCGGAGCCGGGGCGCAACGGGTGTTTGATGCTGAGGCCGCCGAAGCACTGCCACCGGCACGTGTCTACAAGCTGATGCAGATGCCGTTGACGGGCACGCTGTCAGTCGAAGATCAGGTCTTGCCGGAAGGAGCCGTTATTGATTTTGAGAAGTTCAAGTCGCTGCGTTTTGAGCCGTCGACAGATGTTCAGGTTTACAAGGACGCCAATACCTCGGCCTTGCTGGTTCCTGCCATCAACCTCCAGACTGCCGCTATCGCTGCCGACGGCAAGGCTTTTCCGGTGCAGATCAAGATACAACAGCGCATGCATGAGTGCGACTTGCTGGCGGCAGAGCCTTTGGATTTGCAGGGCATCGGCGCTGGTGTCGAGCTTGATAAGGTGGATGTGACGCAGGCCCTTGCGACCTGCCAGAAGGCTGTAGACGAACAACCTGAGAATATTCGCTATGTCTATCTGCTGGGGCGCGCGCAATTGGCAGCTGGCAACAGCAAGACGGCACTGCTGCTGTTTCAACAGGCGGCGGACAAGGGTTACATCCGTGCCAGCTACCAAATGGGCGAGATGGCGTTTTCCGGTGTGGGCATGGCAAAGGACATTGCGCAGGCCAATCTCTGGTTCAAGCAGGCAGCGGATCAGGGTGACCCCTTCGCGCTGCTGTCCTATGGCCGCAATCTTGTGAAGGGCGTCGGCCTCAAGGCGGACCCGAAACAGGGCATTGCAATTTTGAAGCGTGCATCGGAGCTGGGCAATACGGCAGCACTCGATGAATTGGGTGGGCTCTACTTGTATGGTGGAGCCATCAAGGCCAGTCCCAAACGCGCTGTTGGTTTCTTTGATGCATCGGTGTCGCGCAGTGTGAAAAAACCCTCCCGCCGCAAGTCTGCCTACAGCACTGCGGCAACTGATATTGGTGCACTTTATTTCAAGGGCAATGGCTTTGCGCGGGATTATCGTCAGGCCATCAAATGGTATGAAATGGGCGCCGAGCGCGGCAATCAGGATGGCACTGCCGATCTCAGCTGGATCTATGCCCAAGGCCCGGGTGATCTGCGCAATCCGGTAAAGGCGGTGTGGTACACGTCGCTGGCTCTTTCCACCGACAAGTTTGGCGGCGATGGTGATTTGTTGCGTCGCTTGGCGCTGTTGCCCGACGATGCCAAGCGCAGTGCCATGCGGGATTTAGTCGATCTTGTAGGCCCCTGTGCCACCCGAACCACCGACGGGATTGATGACACGTTGCTGCTGCTTTCGCGCAAGGCCTGGGCGCAACGTCAGTCCGACGCGGACACACTTGATCTGCCCACGGATGATAATTCTTTTGAAAAACCATCCGGGCGCGAGATGGAAGATGAGTTGAAATACTGGAACCTTGTCAACGGCAAGGGTACGGATGCGGCTTATCTCGCCTATCTCCGGGCTTTCCCTGACGGCGTGTTCGCAGGCATAGCGCGAGGACATTTGGGTGGATTGCTGGAGCGTGTGAAGCAGGATACAAAGCTTCCGGTCTGCGAGACGCCAAAGGTGGTGAAGCCACCGACACGCAAGGTCGAGCCCGTGAAGGCCAAGCAACCGTTGCCGCTGGTCAAGGTCGTCAAGCCCAAGCCCAAGCCGGTGGTTGAAAAGCCGAAAAAGCGTCCGCCCGTTGTCAGGCGACCAAAACCACCAAGACCACCGCGCGAGATCATTGAAGAAGAACCACCCGTTTTCGAAGAAGATGAACCGGAAATCGAAATTCCGCGGAGACGGCGGTTGCCCAGATTCCCCCGGTTTCCAATTCCCCAGCGCGAGGACACTTGCCCGAACGGAGATTGTTAAGGACTCTCAAGACGATCTCACGTCAATGTGAAAATTTTGCCGGGCAGTTGATTTCTGCCCGGCATAGGCTTGTGGCATACAGTGGCAAGGCGAAATTTCGCCGTAACCTTTAGAGACGAGGAAACTCAAAATGAACACGTCACGTCGCGCCTTTAACGCCGCCATGCTCGCTTCGGCAGTTGCTGCCGCTGTCACCACCGCCACACTCGTTTCAGCCACAACAGCCGTTGCGGCCAGCAAGGAAAAGTGCTTCGGCGTTGCCCTGAAGGGTGGAAACGACTGCGCAGCAGGTGCTGGCACAACTTGCGCCGGAACTTCAACTGTGGACTACCAAGGCAATTCCTGGAAATACGTTGAAAAGGGCACCTGTGTCAGCATGGACCTGCCTGAAGGCCGCAAGGGTTCGCTTGAAACCTTGACGCGCGACGTACCGGCATAATACGCAACACCCATCCCGCATCTGGACGCGCCATCATGCGGGATGGGGTTTTGATCTCGCTGCCATGCGGGGCATGGCAACCTCGCTTGGCTTGTTTTCGGCCGTGACACTTCGTAAGAGCGATGCATGAGCCTGATTGCTTCCATCGAAAACGCCATGACTCGCCACGTGCCCGACTCATTGGTAAGTCTCGCTTTGCGCTTCGGGCTGGCGGTTCCGTTTTTCAAGTCTGGCCTCACAAAGTGGAGTGGCTTTGGCCAATTGTCTGACTCAACTGTTTTGCTGTTCGAGGAAGAGTTCAAATTCCATATCCTTGGCAAAATCTATGATTATCCATCTCCCCAGATGATGGCCTATGGGGCAGGGATTGCGGAAATCCTTTTGCCGATCCTGTTGGCACTCGGCTTGTTTGGGCGCTTTGCGGCTTTCGGACTTTTGGTCATGACAGCGGTGATCCAACTGACCATTCCAAGCGGCTGGCCCATTCACCTGACCTGGGCTGCCATGGCGCTCGCTATCATCGTTCTCGGGTCAGGTCGGCTTTCGGCTGACAACCTTGTGCGACACGTCTGATTTGACATCTGGGGGAGGGGCTGCTACCAGCCCGCCCGTTCACTACTCACACAGGAGTTGGATGACTGCACGCCTAGCTTTTCGCGTAGCGAAATGCGCAGCCTCATAGCAGCTGTCCGTCCGGTGCCGGAATACTCCGGTGCACACTCTCCTGTGGCGGATCAACCGGAAAAGGAAAAGACCATGGGTACAGTACCCTTTACGATGCGCCAATTGCTTGAAGCGGGCGTTCACTTCGGCCACCAGACACATCGCTGGAATCCCAAAATGCAGTCGTATATCTACGGCTCGCGCAACGGCATCCACATCATGGACCTGTCGCAGACAGTTCCACTGCTGCATCAAGCGCTCAACGCCATTACGGATACAGTTGCCAAGGGCGGCCGCGTGCTGTTCGTCGGCACCAAGCGTTCGGCGCAAGAGCAGATTGCAGTCGCTGCCCGCCAGTCGGCACAGTATTATGTGAACTCGCGTTGGCTGGGCGGCATGCTCACCAACTGGAAGACGATTTCCAACTCGATCAAGACGCTGCGCGTTCTCGATGAAGTTGTGGCTTCGAATGGCCAAGGCATCACCAAGCGCGAACTTGTCAGCAAGACGCGCGAACGCGACAAGCTGGAAAAAGCGCTTGGCGGCATCAAGGACATGGGCGGCGTTCCCGACATCCTGTTCGTCATTGACACGAACAAGGAACAGATCGCCATCAAGGAAGCCAATCGTCTGGGCATTCCGGTCGTGGCCATCATTGACACCAACTCGGATCCGGCCGGCATCACCTTCCCGATTCCAGGCAATGACGACGCCGCACGCGCTGTGGCGCTGTATTGCGACCTCATTGGCAAGGCCATCATCGAAGGCATTTCGAAGTCTGCAACGGCTTCGGGCATTGATGTTGGTGCAATGGAAGAACTGCCGCCAGAAGCAGTTCCGGCAGCGTAACCCGTTTTCCCTCACCCGCTGCAGCGCAGCGACCTCTCCCGCAAGCGGGAGAGGTGAATATCTTCACTTCTCCCGCTTGCGGGAGAAGGTGGCGAGCGCAGCGAGACGGATGAGGGACCACAAACTCAGGAGATTGACATGGCTGACATTACAGCTGCACTCGTGCGCGATTTGCGCGAAAAAACCGGCGTTGGCATGATGGACTGCAAGGCAGCTCTCGTCGCTACCAACGGCGAAATGGAAGCGGCCGTTGACTGGCTGCGCGCCAAGGGCCTGTCCAAGGCCGCAAAGAAATCCACCCGTATTGCTGCGGAAGGCCTGGTCGGGGTAATCACCAAGGGCACCAAGGGCGCTGCGGTTGAAGTGAACTCAGAAACCGACTTTGTGGCCCGCAATGAAAAGTTCCAGGCCATGGTAGCAGAAATCACCAAGCTGGCTCTACAAGCGAACAGTTCAACGGAAACGTTGAAAACCATGCCTTATCCGGGATCCGAACACGAAGTGGCAGCCTATGTCGCTGAAATGGTGGCGACCATTGGTGAAAACATGACGGTGCGCCGCACGGCCTGCCTGACAGTCACTGATGGTGTTGTTGCCTCCTACGTCCACAACCAGGCCGCTCCAGGCATGGGCAAGATCGGTGTGCTGGTTGCCCTCGAAGGCACTGGCAGCAAGGACGAGATCGCTGGCTTTGGCCGCTTGTTGTCGATGCATATTGCAGCAACAAATCCGGTAGCACTCGACATCGCCTCCGTGCCGAAGGACGTACTGGCGCGTGAAGCTGCCATTCTCGAAGAAAAGAATGCCGGCAAGCCTGCCAACGTGATGGAAAAGATCGTGGCCTCGGGTCTCAAGTCTTTTGCAAAAGAAAACTGTTTGCTCGAACAACCCTATGTCCACGACGGTTCAAAGACCGTGGCGCAGGCTGTGGACGAAGCGGGCAAGAAGTCTGGTTCGGCTCTGGTGCTGAAAGCGTTCGTGCGCATGCAACTCGGTGAAGGCATAGAAAAAGGCACCGACGATTTTGCCGCAGAAGTGGCGAAGATGTCGGGTCAATAATTCCGGTGACGGATTGCAGACGGCCCGGTCAACTGACCGGGCCGTTTTGCTTTTGCGCACCCTTTGCAAGTGCTGCAAAATGGCATAGCTTTCTACCCATGAAAGCCATCACCTCACTCGTGCTCCTGTCCTTCGTCGCTCTCTCGAGCACTGCTGCCGTGGGCAGTTCTGACCAGTCTTACGTGCCTGACTATAAGGCGTTGGCCAGCGAGTTTGCCGGGCGCGATGTGTCTGGCACTTTGCTGCCGTCCAACGATACACGCGACAATCTGCTGTTTCTCACTGTTGACCGGCGCAAACAACAACTGACGACATTTCAAGCTGGCGATACAACTGAAGCCGATGCTGCCTATGCGACTTATGGCGAAGGCTCGATTTGCGTCAGCGATGCTGCGGGGCGCACAGGGTTCAACACTGCAGTTGCGGCTGATGCCACTGTGCCGGATAATGAGAAAAAACTGTTGCAGGATGCAAGGCTCACGGTCGCTTGTGGAAACAGCAGCGAGACCGGGGCAGTAGCTTTTGCGCCAGCTAACGTGCAGTCGGCGCATGCATTGGAATTTGCGAATTATCTCGCGGCCATTGCCGGGTTCTACAAAAACATCCAATACGATCCGGCAGCGTTTCAGGCCCTGAGCAAGGCTGATCAGCCATGGGTACGGGAGGCATCTGTCTACATGGTGGCACGGGTCACGCTCTTGGCCGCCCAGGCCACTGTCTTTGATGAGTGGGGCACACTTGACCAGACAAAGACGGATGCTGACATGGTGACGGCAGCGAGGGCTGCTCTGACTGCTTATCTTACAGCCTATCCCCAGGGAACCTATGCTGCTTCGGCCACGGGATTGTTGCGGCGTGTTGCATGGCTTTCAAGTGATGCTGCGGAACAGGCGACGGCTTATTCCAAAACTTTGCTTGCAACTGATGTTGGGCCAACGACCCCCGCACTGATTCACGAAGTGGATCACAAAATGTCGGAGGAGGCCTATCTGGCCTCGACTGCCGATCTCATGCTGGTTGCCGTGCAACTGTTCCGGTTGATGCGACCACAGACAGATGACAAGGGCAATCCTGTGCCCGGCATGAAAGCCGAGGTGCTGGAAGCCTATCGCGCGCGTTTTGCAGGTGAGGAGGAGTTGTTCGATTATCTGCTGGCGGCGCGGGCATGGTTTGTTGACAATGATGCGGCGGCAGTTCTGAAACTGTTGCCAGAGAAAACGCCGACTGCGGATTTGAACTATCTCGATTTCAGCCGCCAGATTTTGCGGATCAAGGCAACCGATGGCACATCTGGACGTCAGGCTCTTGTTGGCTTGTTTCCTTATGCCAAGCAAAACTATCAGCGCGTAACCCTGGAACTCGAACTTGCCAAATACGACGAGCGGCACAAAAACATCTCCGCTGTGTTTGACACGGGAACATTGATTCAAGACCCTGATATCCGCATGCGGGTTTTGAATTATGTTGCAGGTCCCATTCTGCTCAAACAGCAGGCCATGTCGCCGGACGTTTTACCTCAGGAGCGACAAACGGCTTTGTATCGTTTGCTGGTGCGGGATTTGACACATGGGCGATTCAAGGGCTTTGTTGAGGACATCAAGCAGCTGCCAGCGGTGGAGGCAAGCGCGGATGCTGACGGCAATGATGCGTTTTCTATTTTTCGGCCGCAGCAAAGTAACACGGGCTATAGCTGCCCCGATCTCGTTTCCACTGCTGTGACACTCGCTAAAAACCCAAAGCATGTAAACGGCCGTCTGTGCCTTGGCGATTATTTCCGTGGCAAGAATTATGAGCTCGAATTGGAAGCCGCAGCCAAGGACGATCTGGGCGGCACTGGCACCTTGTTTGCCGGCACGGTTCTGGCGCGACATGATTTCTACACCGACATAATGAAGAACCCTGGAGCTTCGCGCGATGACAGGGCTTACGCAACCTATCGCGCCATCCACTGTTATGCGCCAGTTGGCGAGAATGATTGCGGTGGCACTGATGTTGATCGCGCTGTTCGCAAAAAATGGTTTCTGGAGCTCAAGGCAAAATATGGCGATACAACTTGGGCGAAACAGCAGGACGTTTATTGGTAGTCTGCTTATTCTTTGCTCTGCTTTTGCAGACCAGGTTCAAGCAAAGAATGTTCGCGCCGAGGACTATTCCGCATTCTGGCTGTGGGCAGGCGTGAAGCCCCAGACAGTTTTGCAGGACGCAAAAGAACTCTTTGTGCTTGCTGGCGAAGTAACTGGCGATCAACTGGTGCGTATCAATTCACAACGCAGCGCCATTCCCCGGATTAAAAATTCGAAAGTCTGGATTGTCTATCGTGCTCAAACCATTGCTTGGGATGACGGCATCTTGCGCGAAGTGCTGCGTCAAATGGCTGTATGGAAGGCCAACGGCAACATGCTGCTTGGCCTGCAAATTGATTTTGATGCGGGTACAAAACATCTCGATCGGTACGCAGTTTTCCTGAAAACAATCCGGGCCAATCTGCCACGGGAATACGCCTTGAGCGTTACCGGGCTTCTGGACTGGAGCGCCAATGGTGACCCTGCCGGTCTTGACGCATTGGCAAGCGTTGCTGATGAAGTGGTTTTGCAAATTTATCAGGGCCGCAAAGTCATTCCCGGCTATGCGGCTTACTTGCAAAAACTCAACCGACTGAAGGTGCCGTTTCGGATTGGTCTGCTGCAAGGGGGAGAGTGGCAAGCGCCGGAACATCTCGCGGATAATCCGATGTTCCGGGGTTATGTGGTGTTCCTGCTGAATGATGTGCAGTGAGAGGGGATATTTTTAAGACGCAAATGCGAACGCCAGACCCGCACTGTCATAACTGTTTCGCGATTTGCAGGAGGAGAGAACTCATCTAATCCTCAACGTTTTCCGAACGTGACGCGACCAACAGGCGCAACAACTCGCGGGGAAACGGGGGCTAAATTATACTCTGCAATCGGTGATGGCTTAATATCGCCCCGAAGTTCTGCGAGTTCACGTTCAAAAGCTGACTTGCGGCTCGAGGCTCCCGGCGGTTCGCCATACTCGTTTTCGTAATCATCGCCGGACAAGCAACCCAGCTCCACAATTTGCCAGATAAAAGTGACCACGAAAGCAATACAGGTCATCAGGATCAGCAGAGTGAAGGACCCCCAAGACCGCTGTATGATCAAGACATAAACAGCGACGATGATCATCAGCAGTGGCGCATAGGCAAACAGCATACGCCAGCCGGAAGAATTGCGGTCGTGCAGACGTTGAACGCCCGTAGAAAGAAACATCCACGTCGATAAAATACCATAGACGAGTAAAATCACCAGCCAGTTGCCCATGCTGCCGAGCATTGCGAATGCTTCGTCAGAGTTTGGCTTCGCGCTTTTTAAAAGCGATTGCCACTCTTCGGTTTTGGAATCGGTGAAAAACTCCAACGCAAGGGAGGAGACTATCATGATCGCTTGGGCAATCCACCAAGTACCCCGACCGATACGTCCTCCAAAGCCAAAGAATTGAAGAAGCATGTCTGCACTCCACAGAATTTCCAATACTGTCGCACATCTCCTCCTAATGCACGGTTAAGTGTGAGGAGGGCGTCGCGCTAGACTTGCATTCAGCATCAGTTCCCTTCAAACTTCGGTCCTGATTTGGATTGGGGAGAGGCCATGACAGGACTGAGGTGGCGAGACGCGGGAAGTCTTGCAACAACTCTATCCCGGGCGTAAAATTGCATCACGTGACACCGATCCCATTGGTGAATCCAGTGGTGGCATCCACTGCTCAACCCAACAACAACCCAAGGCGACGAACTAAACCATGCGGTTCTTTTCCCAACACTCAGCCGCAATTCAGGCCATCGCAGGACTTTTGACTGTTTTGCTTGCTGCCTTTGCGCTGTTGGGTGTCAAATTGCAGATTGATGCAGCAGACCGCATTCAAAAGGCACAATCAGCACGGGATATCTACAGGGAGTTTCTGAATATTTCGATTGCCAATCCGGATTTTTCCCAGCCTGACTATTGTGCCCTGAGCAAAGGTCCAAGGCTTGGTGCCTACGAAAGTTACGTTGACTATTTGATGTACACGGCAGAGCAGCTTTTGGCAGTCGATCCTGAGTGGTCACCAGTTTTCAAACAGGCTTTGCTTCCCCACAAGGGTGCCATTTGCGATATCAACGACAAGTCGGGGTACGCGCAAGACGTCAAGGTCCTCATCGAACAATTCCAGCAACAAAACTGCCAGGCAATCGAGACCTGTCCCTAAGTCGGGACATCAATTGTTCCTAACGTCTGGTTAAGGGCTTGGCATTAACCCGCTTGCACTGCCATAAGACTACAAGCTCGGGGTATCGGAATCATGTCGCTGCAACACAAACGCATTTTGCTGAAAATTTCGGGGGAAGTTCTGATGGGCGCGCAAGCCTTCGGCATTGACCTTGCCACTGTGGGCCGGGTGGCGGATGAGGTTCTGGAGTGTGCGGCTGGCGGTGCAGAGGTTGCGCTGGTCATTGGCGGCGGTAATATTTTCCGGGGCATTGCAGGTGCAGCCAAGGGCATGGACCGGGTGTCAGCAGATCATATGGGCATCATGGCGACAGTCATGAATGCGCTGGCCATGCAGGGCGTGCTGAAAAGCAAGGGCTGTGATGCGCGGGTGCTGTCTGCCATTGCCATGCCCACGGTGTGCGAGACTTATTCAGCCTTCAAAGGCATTCACCATCTCGAAAAGGGCAGGGTGGTGATTTGTGCCGGTGGCACGGGTCTGCCTTTCTTCACAACTGACACGGGTGCGGCCCTACGCGCGGCGGAGTTGAAGTGCGATGCTTTGTACAAGGGAACCAGCGTGGACGGAGTTTATTCTGCTGACCCTAAAAGGGACCCTTCGGCCAAACGTTATGACTCCATCACATTCGACGATGTACTGTCCCGCAACCTCAAAATCATGGATGCTGCGGCCATTGCACTGGCGCGTGACAATGATGTGCCAGTCGTTGTATTTTCAATCCGCGATGCGGGGAATGTGGCGAAGGTGCTTTCGGGCCAAGGCCTGTTCACCCGTGTGACCAAGAACTGACAAGGAATAACAAAATGGCCGATCCAGCTCCCTTTAACGTTGCCGACATCAAGCGCCGCATGGCGGGTGCGGTCGATGCACTGAAACATGATTTCGGCGGTCTGCGCACGGGCCGTGCTTCCACGGCTTTGCTTGATCCCATTCAGGTGGATGCCTATGGCGCGAACATGCCACTGAACCAGGTTGCGTCCGTGTCTGTGCCGGAAGCGCGGCTGTTGCAGATCAGCGTCTGGGACCGTGGCATGGTGGCGGCAGTTGAAAAAGCCATTCACGCCTCGAACCTTGGACTTAATCCGCAGACCGAAGGCAGTGTTATCCGCCTGCGCATGCCGGACCTCACCCAGGACCGCCGCAAGGAACTGGTGAAGGTAGCGCATCAATATGCCGAGAAGGCCAAGGTGGCGGCACGCAATGTGCGCCGCGATGGCATGGACCAGTTAAAGGCGCTGGAAAAGGCCAAGCTGATGTCCGAAGACGATCACAAGACCAAAGCAGACGAAATTCAGAAAATGACGGATGATACGGTGAAGGACATAGATGCAGCACTGAAACACAAGGAAGTCGAGATCATGCAGGTTTGAGGCGGCTGCTTCCATGACTGCTCCCCGCTCGCCATCGACGCTCCGCCATATTGCCATCATCATGGATGGCAACGGGCGCTGGGCATCGGCCCGGGGCCTGCCGCGCACGGCGGGGCACAAGCAGGGAGTGGAAGCGCTGCGACGCACGGTGAAGGCCGCTGCGGAATTGGGTGTGGAAGTTCTCACGGTGTATTCCTTCTCCACCGAAAACTGGTCACGGCCGAGAGCCGAGGTGACGTTCCTGCTCGAACTGTTCCGGCGCTTTGTGCGGCAGGATGTGGCTGATCTGCATTCCAGCGGTGTGCGCATTCGCATGATCGGGATACGGGAAGGACTGGACCCTACCATTCTCAGGCTCATCGCTGATGCGGAACGCTTGACCGCGGGCAATTCCGGCATGACGCTGGTTGTTGCCTTTAACTATGGCGGGCGGCAGGAACTGGTGAATGCGTTCCAGGCGCTTGCCAGGGATGTGGCGCAGGGGCTGTTGCAGCCTGCCGATATTTCCATGGAGGCTGTTGCGGCGAAGCTGGATACCCATGCCTATTCCGACCCCGATTTGTTGATCCGTACAGGTGGGGAAGAGCGCCTCTCGAATTTCCTGCTGTGGCAATGCGCCTATACGGAATTTGTGTTTCTGGATGAGTTTTGGCCGGATTTTGACGCTGCCCTTCTCGACAAGGCGATTGCGGATTTCCGCGGACGCGAACGCCGCTTTGGCGGCCTGAAGGCCCAATCTGCATGACGGGCAAATGGTCTGATCTTGGGGTGCGGTCGCTTTCGGCAGCCATTCTCATTCCGGCGGTTTTGCTGGATATCTGGCAGGGCGGAATCTGGTTCGAAATCTTCATGGCATTTCTGGGCCTGTTGATGGCGCATGAGTGGACCAACATTGTTCATGAGCGCAGCTCATCGCAATTTGCGCTGCATGCTGCGGCCGTTTTGTGCGCGGCCTTTTTGCCGGGGGAAGCGGGAACCATGGCGACTCTGGCCATTGTGCTTGCCATTACGTTTGTGGGTATTGTGGCCAATGTCATGCGGGAGCGGGACAAGACGGTTTTTGCCTTTGTCGGCATTCCGTATGTGGCGCTGCCAGTGCTGGCTTTGGTACTTTTGCGCAAGCACGAGATGTGGGGGGTCCACGCCATCATGTGGCTGATGCTGGTTGTGTGGGCCACAGACAGTTTTGCCTATTTTGCGGGCCGCATCATTGGCGGGCCCAAGTTGGCACCACGGCTTTCGCCCAAAAAGACCTGGGCGGGCTTAGTCGGTGGCATGGCTGGCGCGGCGCTGGTTTCTACGTGTTATGCGCTGTATTATTTGCCGTCCTGGGTGGCGCTGGCGCTTGTGGCGGCGGCCTTGGCGGTGGTGGCGCAATTGGGCGATATTTTCGAAAGTGCCTTGAAACGCCGCTATGGCGTGAAAGATTCTGGCACCTTGATCCCCGGGCACGGCGGTGTTCTGGACCGGGTGGATGGTTTGGTGACGGTTGGCGTTGTCGCAGCCATAATTGGATTTGCGAGACATTCCAACAGCTTGGCCGAGGGCCTGCTGCTCTGGTAACCATCTCAGGCAGAATTTGAAGCAAATGCCATGCATTTCGGTTTAAGATTTTGTTAAGCATGCCATAACAGGAACACAATCCTCGTTTAAGACATGCAGTTGAAGGAGTTTGAAGTATGGGTTTTGAGGCCGCCATCCAGAATATTGCCCCTTTGGCAATCTTGTTCAATTTTGCCGCTTTCGTGGTGGCGCTGATTGTTATCGTGTTTGTGCATGAATTCGGCCACTTTATTGTTGGCCGCTGGTGTGGCGTGAAGGCGGAAGTGTTCTCGGTGGGCTTTGGCAAGGAAATGTTCGGCTTCACCGACAAGCACGGTACGCGCTGGAAGTTTGCCCCCATTCCGCTGGGTGGCTATGTGAAATTTGAGGGTGATGCCAATGCGGCGAGCATGCCCTCCACGTCACCCGATGTTCAGCATTCACCCACCAGCCTGCATGCGCAGCCGGTGTGGGAGCGCATGGCCGTAGTGGCGGCAGGGCCGATTGCCAATTTCCTGCTGGCAATTTTGATATTTGCTGCGGGCTTCATGTTTCTGGGACTTCCCTATGAGCGCCCGGTTGTAACAGCCGTCGTGGCGGGCTCTGCAGCGGAGCAGGCCGGCGTCAAGGCTGGCGATCTGATTGTAGCCGTAGATGGGGCGAAGGTTCTGAGCTACAAAGACGTACAGGAAGCGATTTTCCTGCGCCCCGGCGAGACATTCAACCTGGATTTGAAGCGCGGCGAAGCAGACATGACGTTGAGCGTGACACCAAGGGTGCACGAGGAAAAAGACGGTTTCGGCGGCATGATCAAGACCGGGCGGCTGGGTATTGAACACAGGCGGCAGCCGGGCGAGCCGCTTTACCAGCAGTTCTCCCCACCTGCTGCTTTTGCAAAAGCAGCGGACCGCGTCTGGTTTATCGTTGCCACCACAGGCAAGATGCTGGGCAAGATCATCTCGGGCGAACAGAGTGCCAAGCAGATTGGCGGTGCCATCAGCATAGGCAAGGGAGCAGGCGATGCTGCATCGGGTGGACCTATTGCCTTCATCGAATTTCTTGCCTTTTTAAGCATCAGCATCGGAATTATTAACCTTATGCCAATCCCGATGTTGGATGGTGGACATCTCGTGTTTTACGCCATCGAGGCTGTTCGCGGCAAACCGCTTGGGCAGGTGGCGCAGGAATGGGGCTATCGCATTGGGTTTTCTTGCGTTGTCATGCTCATGGTTTTGGGCCTCTACAACGACGCGGGGCGAAGCCTCAATGTGCTGTTCGGGACCTGAGCGAAATCACGAAAAAGCCCAGATGTTTCATTTGCATGTGGGTTCATTTTGGTTAAAAGACGACGCGTGGCCTGATTTGCTGCGGGGGGCGGCTCCCGGAGTTACGAGAGTAGCGATTTGATGCGTATGAGATTTGTATTCGGTTTGGTTCTGGCGTTGGTCTTTGGCGTGCTGCCCGTGGCTGCGCCAAATTTGTTCACGCGCGCCGCCATGGCCGCGACTGTGAACAACGTTGTGATCAACGGCAATCAGCGCGTCGAAAATGAAACCATTCTTTCCTACATGCAGCTGAACCGCGGCGAGCAATTCAGCGATGAAGCAATTGATGCCTCGATCAAGGCGCTGTTCCAGACCGGCCTTTTCCGTGATGTGTCGGTTGAACGCCAAGGCAGTTCGCTGGTCATCACCGTTTCGGAAAATCCGTTGATCAATGTTGTCAATGTTGAAGGCAACGAGGAAGTTGACGACGAGACCCTGTTGAAGGAAGTTGAGGTGCGCGAACGCATCATCTACACAAAGGCGCGTGTTTCTGCTGATACCAAACGCATTCTCTCGGTTTATCAAAAGCAGGGTTTTTACAATGTGCGGGTTGCCCCGAAGCTGATCCGTTTGCCGGAAAACCGCATCAACCTCGTGTTTGAAGTCAATGAAGGCGGCAAGACCCAGGTTGAGCAAATCAATTTCTCTGGCAACAATGCGTTTGACGATGGTGACCTGCGCGATGTCGTCGCCACCAAGGAGCATTCGAAGCTGTTGTTCTTCCTGCGCAACACGACTTACGATGCGGACCGTCTGGAATATGACAAGGAACTGTTGCGTCGCCACTACCTGAAAAACGGCTTTGCCGATGTGGAAGTTGTATCGGCTGATGCAAACCTGACGGATGATGGCCAGAGCTTCGTGATCGACTTCGTGGTCAATGAAGGGCCACGCTATTCGATCGCAGATGTTGCCATCAATATCGGTGATACCAATTTGAATCCTGACGCGCTGTCCCGCAAGGTGGCCACTGGCGTGGGTGATAGCTACAATGCTGCAAAGGTTGACAAGTCGGTTGAGCGCTTGACGCTTGAAGCGTCGAACCAGGGCTTTGTGTTTGCCAAGGTCGAGCCGAAGGTGGATCGCAATCCGGACAATGCCACAATCAATCTGACCTACAACATCACAGAAGGCACGCGCGCCTATGTGGAGCGTATCGACATCATCGGCAACACGCGCACGCTGGACGAAGTCATTCGCCGCGAATTGAAGATTTACGAAGGTGACGCCTATAATCGCACATTGATCGAACGGGCCCGCCGCCGTCTGACCGCTCTCGATTACTTCGAGAAGGTGGACTTCCGTGAGGAAGAGGGATCTGCTGCGGACAAGGTGGTTCTGGTTATTGAAGTGGCTGAAAAGTCCACGGGCTCGTTGTCATTCTCGCTTGGCTATTCAAGCGTTGAAACTATTGTGGGTTCTGTGGGCGTTGAAGAGCGCAACCTGTTTGGGCGCGGCTATAATGTGAAACTCAATACATCGTTGAGCTTCAAGAAGCAGCAGTTGGATTTCAGCTTCACCGAACCTTATTTCATGGGCATGCCGCTGTCGGCTGGTATTGATTTGTTTGCTACGCGCGTCGACAACAAGGATGCTTCATCTTATACCAGCGAACAGATTGGTGGCGCATTGCGCACCGGTTTCCGTTTGGATGAATTCTCGTCCATGCAGTTCAAATATCTGTTGGCGCACCGGGTCACCAAGGGTGTGACGGTTGCAAGCGCGTCTCCTGCGATCATTGAACAACAGGGCAAGGACTGGAAATCGGCGGTTTCCGCGACCTATGTTTATGATGATCTCGACAATCCTTTGAATCCTGCTTCTGGTTTGCGCGCTGAGCTTGAAACCGAGTTTGCGGGTCTTGGCGGCAACACGAAGTATGCTTCGGTCGAAGGCCACGCTTGGTACTTCATTCCATTGCTGGATGAAAAAGTTGTGGTGAAGCTGGAAGCCAATGCCGGCCATCAGGAAAAATTCGGCAATCGGGATGTTCCCTTGCAGGATCGGTTCTTCAAGGGTGCTGACAGTTTCCGTGGCTTTGCGGCTTCGGGGGTTGGACCTAGGCAAGTTGGCAATGATGGTGGGGCAGACTCTATTGGTGCGCAGACTTATGCCATCGGTACTCTCGAAGCGAATTTCCCGATTGGTATTCCCGAGGCCTGGGGCATCAGCGGTACGGTGTTCTCAGATTTCGGTACGGTGTTTGGAACTGATCAGAAGTCTGTCCTCAACGGCGGCGCAAATTGTCCTGGCAACGGTCCTGCACCCGGCTATTTGGGTCCATGCTCCGTGTTCGACTCCATGGGCCTGCGTGCCTCTATCGGCGCAGGCGTGATCTGGCAGTCGCCGTTTGGTCCTTTGCGTCTCGAAGCGGCTTATCCAATTCTGAAAAAGAAGTTTGATGAGAAAGAAATCATCCGCTTCTCGATTGGCACACGGTTCTAGAATTATCTATGCAATCAGTTAGAAGAGGCGGGATTATTCCCGCCTTTTTATTGAAGGACCACCCATGACCACTGTCGCAACACCCGCTGGCAAAACCCTTGACATCAATCGCATCATGCAGCTGTTGCCGCATCGTTACCCGTTCCTGCTGATTGATCGCCTGATCAATGTTGACGGTGAGGGCAGTGGCACGGCGATCAAGAATGTGACGATCAACGAACCGTTTTTTCAAGGCCACTTTCCGGGAAAGCCGGTGTTTCCCGGTGTGCTACTGGTAGAAGCCATGGCGCAGACGGCGGGTGCCATTGTTTTGGAAAACCTCGGCGACGGTGACGCGGGGAAATTGGTTTTCTTCATGTCCATCGACAAGTGTCGGTTTCGAAAGCCTGTGGTGCCGGGCGACCAGGTGCATTTCCATGTGAAGTTGATGCAGAAACGTGCGCCAGTTTGGAAATATTCTGCTGAGGCGCATGTGGATGGGAAAAAGGTGGCTGAGGCCGAGATTGGCGCGATGTTGATTGATGAGAAGCGGGGGTAAGACCCAGGCCCTCATCCGTCTTGCGCTGCGCGCAATCCACCTTCTCCCGCAAGCGTGAGAGGTGAAGAACCTTCACCTTTCCCGCTTGCGGGAGGGGAGGCGCGGAACGCGCCGGGGAGGGCCCGACAGACTTACCCCCGCTTGTCCGCCTCGACATAATCCCGCTTTGTCGGCCCCACATATAACTGCCGTGGCCGCCCGATCTTCTGGTTCGGCTCGGCGATCATTTCTTTCCATTGGCTGATCCAGCCGATGGTACGGGCTACTGCAAACAGCACCGTGAACATCGATGTCGGGAAGCCCATGGCGCGCAGTATTATGCCGGAATAGAAATCGACGTTGGGGTAAAGCTTGCGCGAGATGAAGTATTCGTCGTGGAGGGCGATGCGTTCCAGTTCCTTTGCCACTTCGAGCAACGGATCATCCTCAACACCCAAGGCATCAAACACTTCATAGGCGGTTTTCTGCATGATGGTCGCGCGCGGATCGTAATTTTTATAGACGCGGTGGCCGAAACCCATGAGTTTCACGTTCGACGACTTGTCTTTGACCTTTGCAATGAAGGCCGGAATCTTGTCGACGGTACCGATTTCCTCAAGCATTTTAAGCGCGGCTTCATTGGCACCGCCATGGGCAGGCCCCCAGAGGCAGGCAATGCCAGCGGCGATGCAGGCAAAGGGATTGGCGCCCGAAGAACCGGCGAGACGTACGGTGGATGTGGAAGCATTCTGCTCGTGGTCAGCATGCAGGGTGAAGATACGGTCCATAGTGCGGGCCAGAACCGGGTTCACCACATAGTCTTCGCAAGGTACAGCAAAGCACATGCGCAGGAAGTTCGAGGCATAGTCCAGTGAGTTCAGCGGATAGACGAAGGGTTGACCCACTGAATATTTGAAGGCCATGGCAGCGATTGTCGGTATCTTCGCAATCATGCGGTGCGAGGCTATTTCGCGCTGACGCGGATCGTTCACGTCTGTCGAGTCGTGATAGAAAGCGGCCAGTGCGCCGACGACCGCGACCATGACGGCCATGGGGTGGGCATCGCGACGGAAACCGCGGAAGAACAGTACCATCTGCTCGTTGACCATGGTGTGGTAGGTGATGTTCTTCTCAAACTGCTTGCGCTGGGCGGCGGTCGGCAATTCGCCGTAATAAAGCAAGTAGCAGGTTTCGAGAAAGTCGCCCTTTTCGGCGAGCTGTTCGATGGGGTAGCCGCGATAGAGCAACACGCCTTCATCGCCATCGATATATGTGATCGAGGACAAGCAAGAGGCAGTAGAGGTGAAGCCGGGGTCGAAGGTAAAGGCTTTGGTGGTGGCGTAAAGCTTGCCTATGTCGACAACATCAGGGCCAATGGTGCCGGATTGAACCGGGAAGTCATAGGCTTTCCCGTCGAGTGTCAGCGTCGCGGTCTTGGTCGTTTCAGCCATGTTGATCTCCCATTTGCAGCGATCATATTGCGATGCAGCAAGAAGGTCAATGTTGCTGACGGGAGGGGTCCAAAAGGATGTCCAGCAAGTCTGTCACTGCGTCGCCCAAGGCGGCAAAACTCAGGGCCTTGATTGTCCAAAGTGGAACTGGCGGTAGAGGGATAATTTTGAGCTTGTCTTCAAAAAGACTCGACTCAAGGACAGGCCGCAAACGCATCCTTTCATCGACATCTGACGCAATGCTGTTATCGAATATCACAGCTCGATCACTCGCCAGCATTGCTGACGGCAGCAACGCCATTGTCCGGTGGTATCGGGCAACGATTCTGTCCTCGGGGACGTCATGACCGCCGGATGCAACGCGCGTGCGCACACGCCCGACATTCAAGTTTGGGTCGCCAGTGGCAACAAAGTAAAGCTGCGTTGTGAATCCGGCTGCTTTTGCCCTTTGCATAAATTGTACTTTGCTTTCATGCGACATCACTGTTTCAAAAGAAAAGCTTTTACCACCGCGCAAACAATGATCACGCATTTCGTTCGCCTGCTGCTGCGCTCTTAGCGAGCCCTCATCTCCGACAAGTTTCTGTTCACGCGCAATATCATCAGCATTGATATAGGCGCCGAAGTCCACACCTTGCCGCAAGAGATATTCGATCAACGTCGATTTGCCTGAGCCATTTGGCCCCGCAATGACTGTCAAGACCGGGCGTGACATTCAAGTATCAGGAAGCTTTGCGCGCGGGTGGCGATACAGTCGTCCGTTGACCATCGGTTTTTACGCCAAAGACAGGAACCTCATGGCCAACGGGTTCAATCCCTCTGGCCTGAAGCTTTGCGATCGCCTGTTTGGCCGCCTCGTTACCGGCCTTTTGCAATTCGGTTATTGACAGCTGGCTCGGATTTTTTCCCATGAATGTGCATAGCACGAACGACGATTGGTTTCAACGCTGGGTCTAAATTGATGCCTGATCGCCAATCCGTCCCAAACTCTCCTCACGCCCCAGCACTTCCAGCACATCAAAAATTCCTGGAGATGTAGAGGTTCCTGTCAGTGCCGCCCGCAATGGTTGGGCTAACTTTCCGAGTTTCTGGCCTGTGGTTTCGGCGTGGGACTTTACTGCGGTTTCTAGCGAGGCGGCGGTCCATTCTGTGGCGGATTTCAGCATTGGAATGAGACTTGCCAATGCGGCTTTGCCTTCGTCGTTGACAAGGGCTTTGGCTTTTTCGTCCATCGACAATGGCCGTTGCACGAACAAGTATGCAGCAGAGGTTTTGAGTTCGACCAAGGTCTTGGCGCGCTCTTTCAGGCCGGGCATGGCTTTCAGGAGTTTGGCTTTCATGGCGTCGTCGATGCGGGACAGCATGTCCATGCCGCCTGCAACATGGGGCAGGAAGGCGAGGAAGGCTGCCAGCAAGTCCGCATCGTCGGTGTGGCGGATGTAGTGGCCGTTCAGGTTTTCGAGTTTGTTGAAGTCGAAGCGGGCGGCGGATTTGCCGATGCTGTCGAGAGCAAACCATTCCACCAGTTGCCCGGTGGAAAAGATTTCGTCATCGCCATGGCTCCAGCCGAGGCGGGCGAGATAGTTTCGCAGCGCTGCAGGCAGGTAGCCCATTTCGCGATAGGCTTCGACGCCAAGTGCGCCGTGACGCTTTGAGAGCTTTGCACCGTCTGGTCCATGAATCAGGGGAACGTGGGTCATCGAGGGGACAGCCCAGTCCATCGCGAGATAGATCTGGGTTTGGCGTGCGGCATTTGTGAGATGATCAACCCCCCGGATGATATGGGTGACGCCCATGTCGTGATCATCAACGACGACGGAGAGATTGTAAGTTGGGTTGCCATCGGAGCGCAGGATGATGAGATCGTCGAGGTCCTTGTTGGGAATGACGACGCGGCCCTGGGCATGATCATTGATCACGGTCTCACCCTCCTGCGGGGCCTTGAAGCGGATCACGGGTTTGATGCCGTGAGGTGCGGTTGCAGGGTCACGGTCGCGCCAGGTGCCGTCATAGCGGATAGGGCGCTTTTCGGCCTCGGCCTTCTCGCGCATGGCGGCGAGTTCTTCGGGCGAGCAATAGCAGAAGTAGGCCTTGCCACGCTTGACCAAGTCCTGTGCTACGTCGCGGTGGCGGTTGGCACGTTCGAATTGCGAGACTGCGTCACCATCCCAGGTAAGGCCCAGCCAAGTCAGGCCGTCGAGGATCGCGTCAACGGCACCGGTGGTATAACGCTCGCGGTCAGTGTCTTCGATGCGCAAAAGCATCTTGCCATTTTGACCTTTTGCGAAGGCCCAGTTGAACAAGGCGGTGCGGGCGCCGCCGATATGCAGGAAGCCGGTGGGCGAGGGGGCAAAGCGGGTGACAACGGGCGATGACATTTGCGCCGAATTCCTTTTAAGTCCGAATTGGGGATGTGTGTGAATGGCTGTT
>JANPCL010000144.1:0-23720 GCA_031430915.1 Hyphomicrobiales bacterium | reverse complement strand
AAAAATGGAATTTCCTGAATCTATTCAATTTGATCCATAATTTTAACCAAACTTTCAATTACCCACAGCTTGCGAGGCCAAGACGGTTCAAGTTGGGACTCCATTGGTTTACTATGTTTATTGGTGGCTTCTGAACTGTGGTGGCCCTTGGGGTGAAACGATCCATCTCAGGCACAGTTGAAAAGCCAGAGGTTGGGCTAGGCGGGTAACCGCCATGAAAGAAGTGCGGAAGAGTCATATGGCAACGCGTAACACAGACCGGAATCGTCAGGACAGGGTAGCACCGATGCAAGCTGCAACGGAAATTGAGCGCCCTGCTTTGCGCAATCGTCCTGCGAATGAAAATGACGCTGGCACTGCAGCCATGCTGGCGAAGCTGCGCCGACAACCATCCTACGGCGTGTTTTGGGGCGCACTCTTTGTCGCGGCCCTGTGGGCGATCAGCTGGCTCTATGTGTTTTTGTTTGCGGTCGTTCAACCTGCCAATGACAAGGCAGTTCCAAATGAAGTGGTGTATTCAGCCGTCGCAATATTGGTGGTTCCGATCATCGTTATCATTGCATCGGCATTTCTGCTGTGGCGTGCCCAACAGCTCCGCCAGGTCTCGGAAGTTTTGATGCACTCCGCACTGCGCTTGGTCCGCCCAACTGACATTGCATCCGAAAACCTCACCTCCATCGCTCAGGCTGTGCGAAACGAAGTGGACCTGTTGGTCGGTGGTGTTGAACATGCCTACCAGCGCGCCGCCGCCCTTGAGGAAATCGTCCACAAGGAAATGTCGGCAGTTGAACGGGCCTTTGGCAGCAATGAAGACCGCATCCGCAGTTTGGTCTCCGGACTGGAAAGCCAGCGCGTGGCGCTTCAACAAACCAGCCAGATCGTCGGTGGTGAAGCAGCACCCCTGCTTACAAGGCTAGAAAGCAACACCAACAATCTCAACCAGGTCATCAACATGGCCCTCACAACCTTTGACAGGTTGGAAAACGGATTGAAGCAGTCCTCCGACGAGTTGGCCCGCACCATTGATGATGTGTCGACCCGCGCTGCCATAGCCGGAAGCGAAATTGGTGGCCACAGCCAGCAGTTCGAGCGCATTTCAACCACCCTGATGGGTGACTTCCACGGTTTCTCCTCGCAATTGCAGGATTATGTGCTGGCCTTGAATGGTGCTGCTGCAACCCTGTCCGTCGAATCCTCGCGCTTCGGTGGCGAAGTAAAAGGCATGGAATCCAACCTGATTTCCCTGCTGCGTCAGAGTGCGGATCAATTGACATCGGCAAACCACGAAGTGGGCACCACCATCGCCCGCCTCAGCACCTCTTCCGCTGCCGACATTCGCAATGCGGCAGGTGAAATGTCACATACGGTCACCACAGTTGGTGACAATATCGCCTATCATCTGAAAGCCACGACAAACGAAATCGCCGGCTTGATCGAAAAGTCCGGCGTTGAAACGGCTCAGCGCATCGAAGACAGCCGTGGCATCGTCACCCAAGGCCTGCAAGGCATTGTGGGAGATTTCGTTGGCAAGGTAACCCAGGCCCGCACTGACCTCACGCAATACGTCGACAAAGCCGCAGACCAGATCAACGTCAACTTCAACACCGCCACCAGTTCCCTGTCGCAGCGCATTGAGCTTGCAGGCACGCAAATGCTGTCGGGCCTCGACCAGTCCGGCAACCAGTTCTTCGCCCAGTTGAATGCATCGGGCTCTGATTTTGCAGGCCGCATCGAGCAAGCCTCAGGTGCGCTGGCTGATCACCTCAACCAGCAAGTAGCCACCGTGACCAATGCCATGGTTGTCAATACCGAGAGCTATACGCAGCGCATCGACGAATCCGGCCACCAGATTCTCTCTGGCATCGAACGGTCTTCACTCAACTTGCTGAATGGTCTCAACACCACCGGCGGCGAATTGACGGGCCGCGTGGAATCCGCCGCCTCCGGCCTGCTGGGTGGCCTCAACACCACGGGCAGTGAACTGGCCAGCCGCTTTGAAACCTCCGCCCGCAACCTGCTGGGCGGACTGGACTCAACGGGCAGCGACATTCTGGGCCGCATTGATCTCAGCACCAATGCCCTCTTGGGTGGTCTGACCTCCACCAGCACTGATATCGTCACCCGCATTGACCAGAGCAGCAAGAGCCTGCTTGGCGGTCTCAATGCCTCGGGTGCTGATGTGGCAAGCCGCATTACCAATGCCTCGTCCAACCTGCTGACAGGCCTCAGCGCGCAAGGCTCCGATATGGTAAGCCGCATCGAACAGGCCACAGGTTCGCTTCTCGGCAACCTCGACGCGTCAAGTGCCGGTGCAGTAGGCCGCATCGAACAGGCCAGCCACACTCTCACCAGCCAGCTTGGCAAACATGCTGACCTGGTGGCGTCTACCGTCAACGCAACAACCGCTGACTACACCAATAAGATTGAAGAGCAGGCCTCGCAAATCATGGCCAGCTTCGACATCACCTCGAAGAACATGCTGCTCAACCTGCAAACTGGCGGCACCGAATATACCGACCGCATCGCACAGGCTGCCAACAGCCTGTCATCCGATCTTGGCCAATATTCGTCGGCTGTGGCTGACACCATCCGAAATACATCCGACGCCATCACCGCCACCTATGACACGGCCTATAACCGCGCCATGGAAAAGATGCACATGGCCTCAACCACGCTTGAAAGCGCAGCCGAAGGCGTTGGGCAACGTGTGGCCGAAAGCGCTAGCCTCGTTGTCAACCAGTTGCAGTCATCCGGTTCCACGGTCAACGATCTGCTGGTCTCCACCAGCGGCACCATTGCCGCCCACATCAAGGAAACCTCAGACATCGTTACCCGCCAGATGCAGGACGCAG
Organism: Hyphomicrobiales bacterium; assembly: GCA_031430915.1. Taxonomy (GTDB): domain Bacteria; phylum Pseudomonadota; class Alphaproteobacteria; order Rhizobiales; family Aestuariivirgaceae; genus Aestuariivirga. The sequence continues at coordinate 20,868 of JANPCL010000144.1, read as the reverse complement.
GTATTGCTGTGTCCCAGAACATTGAGGCGTCCACCGGTGCAGTGACCGAGCGCATCATCTCGATCTCCGGCGACTTTGTCGAAAAGCTCGACTCAACCCGCGACGACATGCTCGCCGTTCTGCAATCAACAGCAGGCAGCGTCACCAGCAATCTGCAGGGCACATCCACCCAGCTCTTCACCCGTCTGGAGCAGACGTCAACGCACATCGCCGACCAGATGGAATCGATTGCGCTGCGCGTGAACGAAAACATTGATCTGACAGCAGGTTCCGTCACCAGCCGTGTGGCCGATGTGACAGAAAAACTGACGCGTCAACTCGATGTCTCATCCACAACGCTCGGCAACCTGCTCGACCAGACAGAAACCCGCATTGGCGCACAGCTGGATCAGGCGACGACAGAACTCACAGGCCTGTTCAGCGGCAATACCGACCGCATGACTGAACAACTGAGCACCACCGCCCGCGATCTGGGCGAACGCCTCGATATTGCGACGTCGCATCTGGAACAGGTCACGGCCGATGTTTCGGGACGCCTCTCCAGCACCAGCGATATTTTCGTAACGGCACTTGATGCTGCATCAAGCGAAATCCAGTCCCGCCTTGGCAATGCCCAGTCGTCCTTCGAATCCGGCATTGACCGCGTCCAGGACGCTTTTGCCGAAGGCTTGGGCCAGACCACGATGCAAATCACGGCCCGCTTCGAACAGGATACTGGCCTGCTGGTGGACCGCATCGACAAGGCCAACGAAGAGTTTGCCGATACAGCTACACGCTCCTCCAACAGCCTGTTGCAGCACATTGGCAAGGCTTCGGAAGAATTTGCTGACACCGCCACCCGCTCCACGCGTGTGCTGGTAGAACACGTCGACAAAGTTGCCGAAGACTTCACCACCACCACCAACCGTTCAACCCGCATTCTGCTCGAGTCCGTTGACAAGGTGTCCGATGAATTCACTGAAGCTGCCACGCGCTCCTCGCAGAATCTAGTGGAGGCACAACGCGAATTCTCAACCGTGGTTGAAGGTGCCAACAGCTTCTTCGCAGACCAGCTTGTCAATGCCACTGCGGCTTCGTCGAAAGCCGTGGGCGATGTGCAGACACGGTTTGCCGGCGCACTCACAGACAACCAGAATCGCTTTGCCAGCGAACTTGACGCCTCACAGACTCGCTTCGCCACTACAGTAGGCGCAGTTCAGTTGCGGGTCAGCGACACCCTGGACGGCGTGCAGGACCGTATCACCGAAACCTTGGACGATGCACAGGATCGTTTCTCGACGACCCTGCAATCCAACTCAATGGCCTTCACAAATCAGGTGGACGGCGCGACAACCGCCTCCAGCCGCACGCTGGATGAAGTCACCAAGAAATTCTCAGGCCACATCCAGACCGCCAACACCTACTTTGCTGATCAGGTGGCAACCGCTGCTACCGAAATGGATCAGAAACTCGAAAGCATTTCCACGCAGCTTACGGGCAAACTGGAAAGCACGGGTTCGCGCATGTCTGATCGACTCGAAGATGTGACGTCCCTCGTTGACCGCTCGGTTGAGAAGTTCAACGATGAGATGGAACGCATGCTGTCCAGCCGCCGCGACACCTTGGATGCACTTGTCTCCGACGCTCAGCGCCGCGCCAATGAAGTCGATGGGGTCATGACCAGCTATATGAACCTGATCGAGGAATCTTTGAACGCAGCAGAGTCGCGCGCCAAGGACATCAGCCGCATCGTCGCAGACCAGACCTCACAGTCCATGTTACGCCTCGAAGATGAGTTGAAGAAACTCGAGGGTTCATCCGCAGGTCAGGTCAACCAGGCGGCCCGCGTATTGCGTGAACAGCATGAACGCGCGCTGTCCAGCATGAATGAAATGTTATCCTCAACAGCCAGCGACTTCCAGCAAACAGCACAGGACATGCGCATCACGGCCCAGCAAGTGGTCAAGGATATCGACTCCGCCCGCAGTGAATTGAAGCGTGCCGTCATTGACCTGCCAGAAGAAACCCGCAGCAATGCCGATGCCATGCGCAAAGTCGTAGCCGACCAGATTGCCGCTCTCAATGCGCTGTCCGAAGTGGTGCGTCGTCAATCCGGCACCATGGACTTCTCAGGCCCCGGATACATTTCGCCGCGAGGGTCCACGCCGGGAAAATCTGAGGGCGCCTCGTTCTCCGCTCCCGCCGGAACGATCAGCGCCCCGAAAGCCACAACGGAGCGGACCAACGGTGTAGAAGGCACCATGGCCCAGATTGCCGCCAGCGTGAAAGCCCTCTCGGGCAGCAGTGCTGCTGTAAAATCTGCGCCTCGTCGTCGCGAAGAACCTGTCGAAACCATGCCCGCAAATGTGGCCAAGGAAATAGCAGCCTATACAACGAAGCTTCACGCCGCTTCACGCGAAGTGGTTGAAGCCCTTGATGATGGACTGCCCCGCGATCTCGAAAAGCGCTACATCGGCGGTGACAAGGGCGTTTACACCCAACGCCTGAACGACTCCCGCAGCAAGCGCGCCGTGGCAAGTCTCACCACGCGCTATCGCGAAGAACGCCTGCTCAAATCCCGCGTCACCGCTTACATTCGCCTGTTCGAAAAACTGCTCGACACCTTGTCGGATGTACCGGGCGGGGCCAACACGGTTGATGCTGTTCTGGCCTCACAATCCGGCGAGGTTTACATGATGCTGGCCGAGGCTGCAGGGCGCTTGCCGGAGAGGTGACAACGCGCGGTCCCCTCCAGTGATTCACCTCACCACCACCTCTGAATCCTGGCCCATCGCTGGCACCTTCACTATTGCCCGTGGCAGCAAAACCGCTGCGGATGTGGTAGTCGTCACCCTCACGCGCAATGGCAAAACAGGCCATGGCGAATGCGTACCCTATCCCCGCTACCACGAAACCGTGCCGCAAGTATTGGCTGCACTGCAAACTGCCCGTGAAACAATCGAAAATCTTTCCTCCCCTGATGACATCGCCAGCTTCCCCCTGCCCTATGCCGCCCGCAACGCATTGGATTGTGCGCTCTGGGATTTGCGCTGCAAGGAACAAGGCGTCACCGCATGGACGCTGGCGGGCCTGCCTGAACCAAAACCTTTGACCACAGCCTACACCTTGAGCCTCGATACTCCCGAAGCCATGGCGGCTGCGGCCAAGGCCGCGGCAGGTCGCACATTGCTAAAACTAAAATTGGGTCGCCCCGGCGATGTGGAACGCCTTGCCGCCATTCGTGCTGCCGTACCAAAGGCGCGCCTGATTGTGGATGCCAATGAGGGCTGGCTGCCAGATAGCTTACCCGCCATGTTGGCTGCATGCGACACTTACGGCGTTGAACTTGTGGAGCAGCCGCTACCTGCGGACGATGACGAGGCGCTGCGAGGCTTGCCGCGCAGCACCATAATCTGTGCGGATGAATCAGCCCATGGCGTTGCGAGTCTGGAAAGGCTCAAGGGCAAATATGACGCCGTGAACATCAAGCTCGACAAGACGGGTGGGTTAACCCCTGCACTTCAAATGGCAACCGCTGCGAAGGCCGACGGCTTCAAGGTCATGGTAGGCTGCATGCTGGCCACGTCGCTCGCCATGGCCCCGGCTTTCCTTGTGGCGCAACTTGCTGACTATGTTGACCTTGATGGCCCCCTGCTTCTGGCCAAGGATCGCGAACCGGCGATCACTTACAACGGCAGCCTCATGCTGCCCCCGCCGCGCGCACTCTGGGGTTAACCCGTACCAACACCAAGGCCAATACCAGCGCCGTCAATGACACCAGCGCCATGCCGTAATAGGCTTGCCCGTTCCAAGTGCCGTAAAGCCGCCCGGACATCCACGCCATGGTCGCCATGAAAACGCCGCCAGACAAGGCCGAGTAGAGCCCCTGCGCCCGGTTGCGAAAATCAGACGGTACCATCAACCTGATGAAGTGCATGGCCCCAAGATGCGCCGAGGCAAACGTAAGCGCGTGCAACACCTGCGACGCCAGCAATAACCAATAGTTTGAAAAACTCGCCATCATCACCCAACGCAGCACACCACCAGCAAGACCCAGCAGCAACAGCCGCGAAGGACCTAACGCATCCAACAGGCGATTGGAAAATCCCAGCAGCGCCACTTCGGCTGAAACTGCCGCAACCCACAGCAAACTGATATCAAACGAATTGAAACCAAGCGAAGTCCAGTGCAGCGAACTTGAGGTGTAAAGCATGGCATGGCTCGATTGGCCCAAGGCCGCAACCAGCATCAAAAGCGGAAAGCTCGACCCAAAAAACAAATCCCGCGCCCGGCCCAGCATCTCTCCATCTGTTTCAGTCTGCGGCGCATGTTGTGGTTCATCGGGCAGCATCAATGTGGCCAGAAACGAAAAGCCCTGTGCCAGGGCAATCAGCCAGGCCGTCGACAAGGGGTCAAGCTGTGTCAGCAGCGCACCTGACACCAGACTTCCCGTCAGAAAACTAACCGATGCCCACAGCCGCAACCGCCCATAGTCCAGCCCGTGGTGGGCTGCCCCATCCACACTGAAACCCTCAGTCAAGGCAAACACCGGTGCAAACATGAAACCCGCAATCAGCGCCATGGTGGTGATGGGGCCAAAACCATTGCTGATCGCCAGCAACAGATAGGCCGCAAAAGCCAATCCGGCACACATCTGGATTACCAGCTTGCGATTGCCGAAATGATCCGCCACCCAGGCAAACAGGGGTGCCCCCAGCACACGCACCGCCATCATGCCAGCAATGATAATGGCAATCCCGGCATTGTCGATGCCTTTTGCCTTCAGCCAAAGCGGCAGGAATGGCAATTGTACGCCAGAGCCCATCATCATCAGGGCATAGGCCATGGAAATGCGAAAACCGAATACACGTGCCGTCATGATCAGCCGTCTAAACCAAAGATTCACCAGTTTGTACGAATATGAGCGCAGGCAAGCCATGCGCGTTCTGGCTTGCCGGTGTGAGTATGTGTGGGAGTATGCGTTGATGGCTAACCTTGAGGCCGCTGATAATCGTTTGTCTTTTGATGACATTCTGGAGGCGGTACAGGATTCCAAGCGGGGGCGCTGGTTCCTGCATGAATTTGAAACCCGCCTGCAAAAGCGCGACACGTCCTCTCTTCTGTCGGCAATGGCGCGGCTTGAAAGCCGAATGGGGGAATTGTCCACAACCAGTGGCAAACCTGAAAATCTTGGTGTCGTCAGCGCTGCTATTGCCAAGGCCCGGAATGACCTTTTGAAACTGGGCTTGGGCAAAGAAGCCATGTCCGACGAAGGCCGCATGTTTGCAGACTTGGCCGAACTTGCCCGCAAGGTCATGCCCGATACTGCGGAAGGTCGCGCAGGTATTGTACGAGCCCTGCAACTGGCCGACGAAATTGATAAAGTGGTGGCACCAGCCGCCAACACCGACAGTGGTGCCAAGTATTTCCAGCCAGATGCCGAATTGTTTGAGCGCAAAACCTTGCCCGCCAAACCAACGCTTGTGGCCGCGCCCGAACCGGTCTTGGACACCAAAACCCCGGTAAAGCCGCAACCAGTCACTCCACCTGCGACGGGTGCCAAGCTGATGATTCGCCGGGTGGGACAGTCATCAGACGCGCTACCAGTTGCTCCAGCACCAGTCATTGAAGTCCAAAAGCGGGCACCAGTCCTTTCGGAAACACCAACTCCTGAAAGGCCTGCGATCGACAACCCACGCATCGTCATCATCCGCCGCAAGGCAGAGGACATGCCTGACGTGACAATGAGTGAAGCTACAGAATCGGCTGCTTAACGTCGCGTTGTCCCGGAGATGGAAACCTCCGGGTTACCTCACCAGTCGTGCGTCAAGCCAATGGACACAATATCGAGATGTTGTTTGAAGCTCGTGGCAAGCGGTTTCACGTCGCCATCCATGATGAACACATGACTGTAGGCGAGGTTGGCCGTCATGGAGTTTGATAACTTGTAACTCGCCCCCAGCGACAGCCAATAGCGGTCGTTGTCAGGAATGCGCACAGAACGGGTAGCATCAGGCACTGGCGATTTTTCATAAGCGACACCCGTGCGCAAGGTCAGCGCGTCATTGTACGCGTATTCAGCCCCCGCAGAAATAAACCAGCTATCTTTCCATTGTTGCGGAACGACGAGCAGCGACGCACCGCCGCTTTTTACATCAAGAGCCTCAAAGCGACTCCAATTCGCCCATTCAACCCCTGCCATCAGCGCCAGTTGATCACTAACCTGCTGGCGAATGCCAACCGTCACTGTTTCTGGTGAGGTGAACTTCGCCGTAATATCCGGGTTGGCAAGGCCAATGCGTGCTTTGCCATTCAAGCCATGCTTGACAGACGACCGGAAGCCGATGCCGATATCCGTTGTGTCAGTCGGTTGAAACAACACGCCAGCCGTGAACCCGATGCCAATATCGTCGCCCTTGAGAGCAAACAATTGTGCACCTGAAGGCGAGGCCCGTGATGTCAATTCAACGGACATGAATTCCGCCTGAACCCCAACGCCCACGCTGATGACGTCACTGAGTTTGTAAGATAAGCTCGGATTAAAGTTATATGTCGTGATCGCCGATTTGTCGCCAAATGGCGAACCCACCCAACCATCATTGCCATCTGTTGTCAGCCCCAGTGGCGCATTCATGGAGGCCGCCAGCGTCAACTGGTCGGTCAATCCATAAGCGGCATAGGACGCCGGAACGACAGCCAGTTTGCCAATATTGCCGCTGCCCTTGTCGGATTTGGAATAAGGCGCGATCAGCGCCGCATTGCTCTCCGAAATGAACCCAAACTCATTGAATTGTGAAGACACCGCTGGGTTCCAGAACAGCGACGACAAACCAGCGCTGCCCGCTGCCACACCCGCAAAAGAACTGCCCTGCCCTTTTGTCGATTGCTCCCGAATAGCAAACCCACCGGCGATGGCAAAGCTGCTGCTTGCCAACACCGCCGCCAAGACCAAACCCAAAACTCTAGTTCTCATCTTTGCCCCCTTTGGTGCCGATTTCAGCACATTTCCCCTTGTTCACCGTTTTGCCCCAATTCTAGGGCACTTGGCAACGCAAAAGCTTGCAGACCTTAAGCCCACGTTTACCGCAACAGGCGAGGCTATGAGCCAATTATCATTACGAGTGCCCCCGTGACCCCAATGCTTTCCCGACGTGCCCTTCTGCTCTCAAGCCTTGGCCTGCTTGCGACGCCCGCAAATGCCCAGCAGACCAGTTCGGTGGCAGCACTTGCACCCCACCACGTTGATTTGTCGGGCAAACTTGCGACCCGGACCAGCATCATCATAGATCAAAACGAAACCGCCATGGTCACAGCTGGTTCGCCCGAAGCCATGCAAGGCGCAATTTCATTGTACGAGGAAATTGTGGCAGGCGGTGGCTGGCGAAAATTGCCCAAGGGCAAACTGGAAAAAAGTGCGAAGGGCCCCGCTGTCGTGGCACTGCGCGAACGTCTGGTCCGCGAGAATTACCTCGACATTGACGCGCTGAATGGCGCTGCACCCGAAGTATATGACGGCCAGATCATCGGCGCCATTCGCGCTTTCCAAATCAACCACGGCATTGCCCCATCAGGTAAAGTGGACAACCGCACCCGCGGCGAGTTGGATGTGGCAGCAAGCCACCGTCTGTTCCAATTGCAGGAAAACCAGGTGCGCATCGCCACCTATGCGCAAGACCTTGGTGAACGCAATATTCTCGTCAACATTCCCTCCACCCAATTGGAAACCGTTGAGAACGGCATCGTCTTCGCTCGCCATAATGTCGTGGTCGGTAAAGTCACCCGTCCAACACCAAGCCTCGCCAGCAAGGTGACGGATGTGACATTCAATCCATATTGGAATGCACCCGCCTCCATTGTGGCAAAAGACATCATTCCGAAATATCTGAAAGACCCAAACTATCTCGACCAGATGCACATGCGCATTTTTGATGGCGTAGGCGGGCCCGAAATTGACCCCACATCCGTAGACTGGGAAAACACACCACCCGAACGCTACCACTTCCGCCAGGAACCCGGGGAACACAATTCACTGGCAACAGTAAAAGTGAACTTCGCCAACAAATTCATGGTCTATATGCATGACACGCCACACCGGGAGCTGTTCCTGCAGAATGCCCGTTTTGAAAGTTCGGGCTGCGTGCGCGTCGACAATGTGCGTATGTTCATCGACTGGATTTTATCGGGCCAGGACGGCTTCAACGAAGCCCAGTTTGAAATGATAACTGCCACGGAAGAAACCTACGTCATGCCTGTACGCAGAAGCGCCGACGTGCGCTTCATGTACCTCACAGCCTGGGCCACCGAAGACGGCCGCGTTAATTTCCGTCCAGACATTTACAATCTCGATGGTACCGGCTTTATTTTGGGCCAGCCGGAAGGTGTTGAAGAAATCTGACAATCCTCCTATGTGATCCGTAACAGTAATTGATACGGATAGCAGTCATGCAGCTCAAAGGTTTTCATCATCTCACCGCCGTCACTGCCGACGCACCAAAGAACCATCATTTTTATACGCAAGTGCTGGGCCTGCGTCTGGTCAAGAAAACCGTGAACCAGGACGACGTGCGCGCCTATCATCTGTTCTACGCCGACGGCAAAGGCAACCCCGGCACGGACATTACCTTTTTTGATTGGCCCGTTGGGCCGGAAAAGCGCGGCACCAATTCGATCTGTCGCACAGGATTTCGCATCAAGGGCGAAAAAGCCTTTGACTGGTGGGCGGATCATCTCAAAACGAATGGCGTGAAGTACAAGGACCCTGTGCAACGCTTAGGCCGCCTGACGATGGATTTTGAAGACTTCGAAGGGCAACGCCTGTCATTGGTGAACGATGAGAGTTCAACAGAGTTCGCTGTCTGGGAAAAATCTGTTGTTCCTGTTGAGCATCAGATTCACGGCCTTGGTCCCATCACTCTCTCGGTGCCTGAACTTGCTGCAACCGATGCCGTTTTGACCAAAGTCATGGGCATGACATTGCTGCGAAACGATGACAGCATCCACGCCTACAAGATGAATGCTGAAGGTCCTGTTTCTGAACTTCATGTACGCGTTGAACCGCTGTTGCCACCAGCCCGGCAAGGGGCTGGCAGCGTGCACCATGTTGCCTTTAATATTCCGTATGCAGATTATTCCGCTTGGGCGGAACGACTGAAGGAGTTGCGCATTCCTAACTCAGGACCTGTTGACCGCTATTGGTTCAAAAGCCTGTACTTCCGCGAGCCCAACGGCATTCTTTTCGAAATCGCCACCGATGCACCGGGTTTTGCCGCCGATGAACCAATGGATAGGCTGGGCGAGACCTTGTCCCTGCCCCCGTTTCTGGAGGCAAGGCGGGCCCAGATTGAAGCAGGATTGAAGAAGTTATAGATCTCCGATTACACACTTCTTCGCAAGGCTCTTGTACTGCTTCACTGACAACACCACCGGGTTGCCGCTGTCATTTGGATCGCGTTTGGCAGTCTCGGCTACTTCATCGAGACGCTTGGTATCAATGCCGATATCCTTAAGTGCATGGGGAATGCCGGTTTCCTTGCGCAGGGCCAGAATGAATTTTAAGAACCCATTGAAACCACCCTTGATACCGAGATAGGCGGCCGCACGTTCGATTTTGGTTTCGATTTTCTTGCGGTTGGCCACCAGCACATATGGCATGATGATGCCGTTCAGCATGCCGTGGTGCGCGTCATACAATCCGCCGAAGGGGTGTGACAACGCGTGGATCGCACCCATGCCTTTCTGAAACGCGGTAGCGCCCATGGCAGACGCCATCAGCATATTGCCACGTGCATCGAGGTCTTTTGGCTTCTTCACAGCTTTTGCCAGATTTTCCTTGATCAAGCGCATGCCCTCAAGTGCAACACCATCCGACAACGGATGATAATTCGGGCAACAATAGCTTTCGAGACAATGAGCCAATGCGTCAAAGCCAGTCGCCGCTGTGAGTTTGGCTGGAAGTCCCACCGTCAACTCAGGATCGAGAATTGCAATTTTCGGCATGATGGCAGGATGGAAAATGATCTTCTTTTCATGTGTTACAGGATGCGTGATGACGCCAGCCCGCCCCACTTCCGAACCCGTGCCGGCTGTTGTGGGAATGCAAATCGTAGGTGCAATCTTGCTGGCATCAGCACGCGTCCACCAGTCATCCACATCTTCCAGATCAAAGATCGAAATCTTCTGGCTATGCATCAACGCGATCATCTTGCCGGTATCAAGACCAGACCCACCACCAAAACAAATCACACCATCATGTCTGCCATCGCGGAACACCTTGCAGCCCTCAAGCACGTTTTCTTCCGAAGGGTTTGGCCGCACATCTGCAAACATGGCGACTGGTAGCCCTGCTGACTTCAGGTTGGCCAAAATGCCCTTCACCATGTCCGATCCGGCGAGTCCGCGATCTGTGACGAACAGTGGGCGTTTGATACCAACAGCCTTGCAATGCTCTGGCAGTTCCTTGACGCGACCTGCGCCAAACTTGATGGGGTTGGGATAGTTGATATTGCGATTGGGAATCATGAAGCAGTCCTCTTTAAATCAGCTTTTACGAGAAAGTGCAGTGAGTGCAGACATGGCCGCGCCGCGTTTGTCCCACTGAACGAAAATATGGTCGTGATGGTAACCTGCAATGACGTTAGCACTTATACCAGCTTGACCCAGTGCCGTAGCGAATGCAGCCGTGAGCCCGATGGCTTCAAGTGAAGAATGGATTTGCAGGGTGATGTGCGCCCACTCTGAGCTGACCTTGTATCCCGCTGCGCGCAAAGCGTCTGCCGGACCCACCAGCGTCAAGCCTTCAACTTCTTGAATTGTAGCAATGCAACTTTGAGCAGAAAGGTTTATTCCTGTTTCCGCCACTACATATGCATAGGACTTTGCATCCAGTTCCGGCGTCATGTCCCGGAGCAAAAGGCTCAAATTTGTCTGACCTGACATCTCAATATCTTTCAAAGCCGCGCTTCAATTCCAGATCAGTGATGCGACGGTCGAATTCAAATTGTTCCCATTTGCCGGTGTGCACGTAGTGGTCCACCACGTCGTCACCAAAGGCGTCGCGCATGAATTTGGATTTGTCCAGAAGCTCGATCCCATCACGCAAAGTCTTGGGAATTTCGCGGAGTTTTTGTGCGGCGGAATAGGCGTCTCCGGAAAACACTGGTTCCAGCTCCATCTGTTTTTCAATGCCGTCAAGCCCGGCGGCGATCAGTGCGGCGAAGGCGAGATAGGGATTCAAGTCGGCACCGCCCACACGGCATTCCACGCGAATGGCTTTGGTGTCGGCGCCACACAAACGATAGCCAGCGGTGCGATTGTCGAAGCTCCACACAGCCTTGGTTGGTGCAAAAGTGCCTGCCATGAAGCGCTTGTAGGAGTTGATATAAGGGGCGAGGAAGTAGGTGATTTCAGATGCATGGGCCAATTGCCCCGCCAGATAGTGCTGCATCATTTTCGACATGCCGTGATGGCCAGCCTTGTCAAAGAAGTGTGGTGTCTTGCCGTCCTTGCTCCACAGCGACTGATGCACATGGGACGAATTTCCCGCCATGCCATAATCCCACTTTGCCATGAAGGTGATGGCTTTTCCCGTCAGGTATGCAATTTCCTTTGCACCATTTTTGATGATCACATGGTTGTCGGCCATTGTGAGAGCATCGGCATAGCGCACGTTGATTTCCTCCTGACCCGGACCCCATTCGCCCTTGGAATTTTCAACGGAAATGCCTGCGCCATTGAGGCCATTGCGCAGCGCCCGCATATAGACCTCTTCCTTCGAGGTTTGCAGGATGTGGTAGTCTTCAATGTAGTAGCCTGCCGTTTTCATGTTGCGGTAGCCCTTGGTATTGCAGGTCTCGAATGAGTCATCGAACAGGAAGAATTCGAGTTCCGACGCCATGTAAGCCTTGAGGCCTAAAGCGTCGACGCGGGCGAGTTGCTTCTTCAAAATTGCGCGAGGCGAATGCGGCACGTCTTCGTGGGTGTGGTGGTCGAGTACGTCACACAGCACGAGCGCGGTTTTCTCCAACCATGGCGTGCGGCGCAGGGTGGACATGTCGGGCTTCAAGACAAAGTCGCCATAGCCCTTGTCCCATGACGTGGCCTTGTACCCCGGCACTGGTTCCATCTCGATATCAACACCGAGCAGATAGTTGCAGCCATGGGTTTCTTCATAACCGCCGTCGACAAAGAATTCGGCGTGAAAGCGTTTGCCAATCAGGCGGCCCTGCAAGTCTGTCATCGCCACGACGACGGTGTCGATGGTCCCCGCCACCACTTCTTTTTTCAACTCATCGAGCGTGAGCATGCCTGTTGTCATTGTTTCCTCCGAGGATGGTTGCGGCCTGTGCCAGGGGAACCGTGAGATGGTTCGCCCAAGTGTTTTGGCCCGCGTGGTTGGCAATGAGATCATTGCGAATTTCGATCATGACGTGTTTAAGACCGCGTGGTGCGGCATGTAAATTCGTAGTGTGCATTACACCATCTTTAGGGCCATAGGGTTCGTTCAGGCGCGCCTTTTCTGTCGGAAAAGCCTTGATCAAAAAGTTGGCCAGCCAATTGTCACGATCAAACAAAAAGCCTACGTCAAAGTCACGGGGCTTGCCTTTGTAGACCGGATTGAAAGAGTGCATCGTCACCATGATGGTGGCGCGTTTTTCGGCCGCACGCTGGTCAAGAAAGTCTTCAACAGCACGGTGAAAGGGACGATATATTTCGCGGGTGCGCGCCAGCCTTGCTGACGGCAACAGATTTTTATTACCAGGGATTTCATAGATCTCGCTCAGCTCTGGCATGGCACCATCAGCTTCTGGCGGGCGATTGCAGTCGTAAGCCAGGCGCGAATAGCGCTGCAGGATAAGCGGTGCATCCAGCAATTTCGACAATATGCGCGATGTGCCTTCCGCCCCAATGTCATAGGCAATGTGGCGTTGCATATCTTCGTCGCCAAGCCCCAATGTGCCCAAGGACTTCGGCAAGGTGTTGGAGGCATGTTCGCACACCAACACAATGGGAGACGATCCGTTTTCATTGATGAAGATGGCGGGGTGGCCTTCGCCATCTCCCAAAAGATTGATCATGTAACCCTGCGATTTCTTTCCATCACATCACGTTCCAGGGGGGCTTGTCAAAACCAGCTGTAGAATACCCGTTAGACCATGACGCTGTTGAAGCATGGTGTGACGTTGGCGTTTCTGAATGCCGACATGATCAATGCTTTAAGCGACATCACCATGGGGCAAGAATTTGATCATATCATTGTTGGCTCCGGCTCTGCCGGATCAGTCATGGCCTATCGTCTGGCGGAGGCCGGGCGTAGCGTTCTGATGCTGGAATTTGGCGGCACCGATCGCGGGCCGCTCATTCAAATGCCGTCTGCCCTCTCGATCCCGATGAACATGAGCCGATACAACTGGGGCTTTGAGACCCAACCCGAACCCCACCTAAATGGCCGTCGCCTCGCCACACCACGCGGCAAGGTTGTTGGTGGTTCATCATCGATCAATGGCATGGTTTATGTCCGAGGCCATGCTCATGACTTTGACACCTGGGAGGTCATGGGAGCCAAGGGCTGGGCCTATAAAAATGTGCTGCCCTATTTCAAGCGCATGGAATCGTCTCACGGTGGCGAAGAGGGCTGGCGCGGTGTTAATGGCCCCATGCATGTGAAACGCGGTGACAAGCTTAATCCGCTGTATCAGGCTTTCATCGATGCGGGTCTTGAAGCCGGTTACCCCGTGACGCAAGATTATAACGGCCAGCAGCAGGAAGGCTTCGGTGCCATGGAAATGACCGTGCACAACGGCTTCCGCTGGTCTGCTGCCAATGCCTATTTGCGACCCGCGCGCAAAACCAAACTGGTGAAGCTCGTGACGCATGCTTTTGCGCAGCGCATTATTCTTGAGGGCAAGAAAGCTGTTGGCGTTGAATACCGTAAAGGCGACCAAATCATTGAGGCACGCGCGCGGCGTGATGTCATCATCGCAGCTTCCAGCATCAACTCACCCAAATTGCTGCAACTCTCCGGCATTGGCCCAGCGCAGGTTTTGAAAGCGGCAGGCATTCCCCTCGTGCATGATCTGCAGGGCGTGGGCGAGAACCTGCATGATCATCTCGAAGTTTACTTTCAGGTCAAGTGCAAATTGCCGATCACGCTGAATGGCAAGCTCAATTATGTGTCAAAGGGCATGATCGGGGCGGAGTGGGTGTTGCTGAAAACCGGCCTTGGCTCCACCAATCATTTTGAAAGCTGTGGCTTCATTCGTTCCGCAGCGGGCATCGAATATCCCGACATACAATATCATTTTCTGCCGGCAGCCGTGCGCTATGACGGTAAAATCGCCTTCAAGGGCCATGGCTTCCAGGTCCACGTGGGCCCCATGCGCACAAAATCGCGCGGCCATGTACGCGTTACATCGTCAGCTCCGGAAGAGAGCCCTGAAATACTTTTCAACTACATGTCCCACCCCGACGATTGGAAAGAATTCCGCGCCTGCATCCGCCTGACGCGCGAGATCATTGGACAGAAAGCGCTGGAGCCATATCGCGCAGAAGAAATCCAGCCGGGTGCTGCAGTACAATCCGATGCTGAAATCGACGCCTTCATCCGCGAACATTGCGAAAGCGCCTATCATCCGACAGGCACCTGCAAGATGGGTTCAAGCGATGACCTTATGGCAGTTGTCGACAACGAATGCCGTGTCATCGGCATCGAGAATTTGCGCGTCGCTGATTCATCGATCATGCCGCAAATCACCAATGGCAATCTCAACGCACCGACGTTAATGATTGGCGAAAAAGCGTCAGACCACATTCTGCGACGTGACCCATTGCCGTCTTCAAATCTGGAGCCTTGGCTGAATTCACGCTGGCGAGAGAGCCAGCGGTAGCTTTTATTCCCGCACAAACTCCCGCTTCCGTTTCTCCACACTATCCACAATCCCGCGATACACCTCGGCCACCCTGCGCGTCTCATGCGTGTCGGGATGCGACATCAGCCAATAGGTACGCGAATATCGCATTTCCGGAATTACGCGCACCAAGTCGCCATAAGCAGCCGCCGCGTAGTCGTGCAAAATCCCTACACCTTCGCCCGCCCGCACCGCCTCCATCTGCGCAATCACTGAACCGCATTCGTAATGGCGCGGCATCAACTTGGCGAGGTCCGCAGTGTAGTCCAGCGCCCTCGAATAGGCGATGTCTTCGACATAGGTGATAAACAAACGATTCTCCAAATCGCTCCGTTCACGGATCAATCCGGTTTTCTCGAGGTAGGTTTTTGACGCATATACACTTAGGGAATAGTCAGTGAGCTTTTTAATGATTGCACGACCCAACTTGGGGCGTTCGATGGTGACGATGATATCGGCTTCGCGCCGTGACAGTGAAAACGTGCGGGGAAGCGGCACGAGTTGAATTGTCAGTTGCGGGTGCAGGTTTGCCAGCTTGGCCAAGTGAGGTGCCAGATGAAACGTGCCAAACCCGTCGGGAGCGCCCACCCGCACCATGCCGTCGATGGCGTTTGATGCGGTATCGGCCTGCAACAATTCTGACTCCATGCGCTCAACCCGGATCAGAAGTTTTTCACCGGCTGCTGTGAGCATGGTGCCTGTGGTGCGCCGCTCAAACAGTTTGACCCCAAGGCTTTCCTCCAGCGCATCCAACCGCCGCGCCACCGTGGCATGGTTCAAGTGCAAAACCTTTGCCGCCGAGAGGATTTGCCCTGCGCGGGCAATGGCGAGAAAGATGCGGAGATTGTCCCAGTCCATCAAGGGTTATCGCACCAGCAGGACACGAGCGATGGAGTCGAAATCTTTCCATGCCTTGTCTGTTGTCACTGCAATGGCTCCACGCGAGGCAGCAAGAGCGAGACAGGCGCGGTCCCCAAGCGACAAACCTTTCGAACGTGTGGCGTTCCGCAAGGCTGCTGTCGTGATTGCTTGCGGCACATCATAGTCGATGATGGACGGTTTGAAGCTGGCCAAGATTGTGGTGATCGTATCTGCTGCGACATTGCGTTCATGCAGCTTTGAAATGGCTTCCGCATAGTTCACCGTGCTGACGATTGATGAACCAAGCAACGCTTCCACACTTTTGGCCCCCTTTTCCTGAAAGAACATGCAGAGTATCGCTGATGCATCCAGAACATGGATGTCACTCATTTTCCGCTTCCCTGCGGCGATCAGCAATTAATTCGTCTGAGGCAAGCATCTCGCCTTCTTTTGGCCTGTAAGGCTTGAGCAGTTCCTGAATGCGCCTGATGCCCTCACGCTGCGAGCGCACGCGCAGCTCGTTGTCTACGACCTCTATGATGACAGCTTCACCCTCTTCAAAACCCAATTGCCGTCTCACTTCTGCAGGCAGTTGCAGTCTGCCACCACTTACAATCTTGCCACGCTGAACATTCATGTCTATTTCTCCATTCAGTACACATTTTTAATCTAGTACATATACTGCTAAAATGCACAGTAAAGTTCATAGTACGAATTTCGCACAACGAAAGCGCAATCCTTGATCTTGCTGTGCGTTTCGCGAGAGCGCATTGAGAGGTATCACAACGGGAGAACACATCATGGTCAAAACCATCAATCACTGGATCAACGGCAAAGAAGTAGCGGGCAAAGGCACGCGGAAGTCTGCCGTTTATAACCCCGCCACGGGTGAACAGACGGGCGAACTGGTTCTTGCCACCACGGCAGAAATGGATGTGGCCGTGCAGGCCGCCCGCGCCGCTTTTCCGGCCTGGGCCAATACCACGCCTCTGCGCCGCTCGCGCATTCTCAACAAGTTCCTCGGTATCGTTGACTCCCGTGCGAAAGAACTGGCCGCACTCATCACCGCAGAACACGGCAAGGTACTGTCTGACGCTTTGGGCGAAGTGCAGCGCGGTGCAGAAGTCGTGGAATTTGCCACCGCCGCCCCTACCCTTCTCAAGGGCGAGTACACAGAAAACGTTGGCACCAAGGTTGACTCATGGTCGACGCGCCTGCCGCTTGGTGTTGTCGCAGGTATCACACCCTTCAACTTTCCGGCCATGGTGCCGATGTGGATGTTCCCGACGGCGCTGGCGACTGGCAACTGCTTCATTCTAAAACCTTCTGAACGCGACCCCTCTGCCTCCCTGTTGATTGCGGAGTGGCTCAAGGAAGCTGGCGTGCCTGATGGTGTGTTTCAAGTGGTACATGGCGACAAGGAAGCTGTAGATGCTATCCTGCATCATCCCGGCATTGCCGCTGTGTCCTTTGTAGGATCAACGCCCATTGCCAAGTACATTTATTCCACAGCCACGGCCAACGGCAAGCGTTGCCAGGCCTTGGGCGGTGCCAAGAACCACATGATCATCATGCCGGACGCTGACATGGATCAGACCGTCGATGCGCTCATGGGCGCTGGTTACGGCTCAGCCGGTGAACGCTGCATGGCGATTTCGGTTGCCGTCACAGTTGGTGAAGGTACTGCGGAAAAAGTATTGGCCAAGCTTGAGCCAAAGGTCCGCGCTTTGAAGATCGGACCCGGCACTGATGCTGACGCCGAAATGGGACCGCTTGTGACCAAGCAACACTACGACAAGGTGAAGGGCTACATCGACACTGGCGTTGCTGAAGGCGCCAAGCTGCTGGTGGACGGTCGCGGTTTCAAGATGCAAGGCTATGAGGGTGGCTACTTCATGGGCGGCTCGATTTTCGATCACGTCACCACCGACATGACCATCTACAAGGAAGAAATATTCGGCCCCGTCCTGTCATTCGTGCGCGCCAAGACCTATGAGGAAGCCGCGAAAATGATCAACGACCATGAGTTCGGCAACGGTACCGCAATCTTCACCCGCGATGGCGATGCAGCCCGTGAATTCGCCCAGAGCATTCAGGTGGGAATGGTCGGCATCAACGTGCCAATTCCGGTGCCAATGGCATTCCACTCCTTCGGCGGTTGGAAAGCGTCGCTGTTCGGCGATCATCACATGCACGGCCCGGAAGGCATCCGCTTTTATACCAAGCTGAAGACAGTGACGGCCCGTTGGCCCACGGGCATTCGCGCCGGTGCTGAATTCGTGATGCCCACGATGAAGTAAGACGGGGACTTTCAGATGACAAATCATCTGCCGGATGGCACAAGACCGTCCGGCAGACTTGATTTGGAGAAGCTTGATGCGCGGCATATTGTTTGGACTTACACTTTCATTTTTGGCTACACCGGCCCTCGCGGCGCAATGCGGCAATACGGGTGCGGGTTTTAACGCCTGGAAGTCTGAATTTGCCGGGGAAGCCAAAGCCAATGGTATCAATGCCAAAGCCATATCGGCGCTGCTGAACACCAGCTATGCCACGGCCACCATCAGGGCTGACCGCAATCAGAAGAGCTTCAAATATACTCTCGCGAAATTCTGGCAGGTTCGGGGAGCCGACACAATTATTGCGCAAGGCAAGCGGCAGAAGGCTGCCAATGCTGCATTATTCGCACGTATTGAGCAGAAGACGGGCGTTCCCGCAGGTCCGCTGATTGCCATCTGGGGCATGGAGACAGCCTTCGGCCGCTTCAGCGGTTCACAGAACGTGCTCTCCGCCACTGCTACATTGGCCTATGATTGCCGCCGCACCGAATTTTTTGAGGAGCAACTCTATGCCATGTTGAAGCTTGTTGGGTCCGGCAAGGTCTCGGCCTCGGCCAAGGGTGCCATGCATGGCGAACTGGGTCAGACGCAATTCATGCCGAAGAATGTGATCCTCTATGGCGGCGGCGGCAACCTGAACACCAAGGACGCAGCCCTCATGGCGACGGCGCGTTTTCTTGTTGGCCATGGCTGGCAAGCGGGTGAAGGTTACCAGCCCGGCCAGTCAAACTACGGTGCAATCCAAGGCTGGAATGCGGCCAAGGTTTATCAGCAGGCCATCGCAAAGATGGGCGCGCGGATTGACGGGGAGTGAACAATGGCAATTGACTTTGGCAAGACGCTTGAGCGCACACCCGAGGGATATCTGGCTCTGTGCTGGGCGCTCAGATATCTTCAGCCGTATTGGCGGCGGCAACACTTGGCGAATTTTCAGGAACGCTCTTGTTCCTGGGGGCCATTGTCGTAATTGTCATGTCGTCCTCCCGCAAGACCGACGCTGCGGCCACCATCTATGGCAGCCACCTTGAGAATATTTCGAAGGTCATGTGGGTGAACCTCGTGGCGTCATTGTGCCTGATCGCCTTTACCTGGATTACTTTCGGCCTTGGCGTCGTCATCACCTACCCGCTCTATCTGATTTTGCTGATCTGGACCGGCTTCAAGTTGGTCAAGGGCATGGTGAAGTTGAATGACGCGCAAGCCTGCTAGAGACCGCCCGTCACACTGTTAATCATGATCAGGCCGAAGACCACGGCGAGCACCACAAGTGCACCGCCAAGAACCTGCAGTTTGACCGACTTTGCTGCTGACACGCCGTATTTCGATGTGTCGTGACGTTTTCTACCCATGGCCTGCCCCGCACCGAATAGCAAAATTGCATTCTATCGCTACCTCGACTGCTTTGCTAGTTAAGTTTGCTTATAAACACAATCACACATTTCTGGTTGCAATAGATCCAGACCTTTGTTCAATCGCCTCGGCGTGGAGAACTATCAGCGATTGCAGTATAGCCGTTAGGTTCTGGAGGCACCCAGCCAACAGGCTTTTGGCGAGGACAATAAACTTCTACGTGCAGAGGCGCACAATGCGCCAACTCACTGGAATGTTGATTCCCGCAATCTCCCCCGGGGCAGGCTGACAGAGCACCCAACAAATCAATTTCGGCAAAAAACTCGATGAAATCTCCCGGCCGCGCGGGCGTGGCCTTCATGAAATATTGTCCGGTGTCGCGCGTGAAGCCCGTGCACATAAACACATTCAGCACATCGTGGATGAAGGGCTCGGCTTCGGCCTGTGTGCGGTCTGTATGGGCAGCAAAAGCCCGCGTCAGATTGGAGTGGCAACAGTGGTGATAGTCCCCTCCTGAGAGCAACCTGTGCGTATAGGGATCACAGCGGGTACCAATAACATCATGCACGGCGCCACCGAACGCATCAAAGCCATACCAGTCGAGTGTGTCTTCGGTGATCGTGGCCATGGGGCGCAGATGCGGCAAGTTGGACCACATGCGGTCGCCTGTGGAGAGATGCGTGCCGTGCAAGGCGCGGGTCTTGCCGGAGTAGAAGCGTTCACTGTGGTTGTGCAGGTTCCACAAATTGAGATCCCCCACTTGCGGCGCATCAACACTGACGATGCGAAAGAAGTGCCCGGCCGGAACTTCGAAACAGCGGGCTTCGCGCGGCGGGATGATGAGCTCTGAAGTTTTTGTCCAGCTGTCGCGGGACGCGCGATAGGCGGCGAGGTCAGGCTGTTGCAGGCCATCGACAGGGTAGCAGATAACGGGTGCGATGCTGCGACGGGCGTTCACATCAGACGGCGGCAGGTGTTCGGGTGATTTCAGTTTCATGCGGGAGTGAAATTCCTCCGGTTCGGACGGTGCTTGGCTATGTAACATGGATAGGCCATCTCCAAAATCAGAATGCAGCTTTGGCTTTGTGGGACCGCGTCTATCCGGTCTTGGTCTGCAACACCCTTGCAAATTAGGGACGCGTGGGGAAACCCTCCGCGAAGTGCGACTGGTTTAAAGTCGCGAAATGGTGCGTGGGTCTCCCCATGCGCGTATGGCGGGTTGGTTTGAACGATCATACCATCACGTCCGACTTTTCCGGCGGCTATGAGACCCAGAGAGATCGATCCGCATGCCCCGCAAAAGCTATTCACTTTTGCGATAGGGGCAAGCGCATCATGTCTCACACGGTCCCCCGGAGGTCACGATCCACTATGGGCCAACAGCGCAAGGCTGAGGGTGCCACTGACGTCCAACTACATGGCCCGGCTTACATGGA
>JANPCL010000143.1:0-11272 GCA_031430915.1 Hyphomicrobiales bacterium | reverse complement strand
GTTGCGTGCGCCTGCACCCCAACAACGCAGCAGCTCTCTACGCACTGGTGCAAAAATACGGTCCAAGGCGCACGCGCATCACGCTGACGGATTGACCGACTCCCACACTTTCATCTACCTGTTTCTTGGTCCCTCATCCGGCCACCTTCTCCCGTTGGAAGAAACGGGAGAAGGCACATTGTTGTTGCCTTCTCCCGCCCCTCTTGGCGGGAGAAGGTGCCCGAAGGGCGGATGAGGGGCGAAACGCACCGCATTCAAATAGGAATCTCGATGACCAGAACAGCCCTCATCACCGGCGGCGCACAGGGCCTTGGTGCCGCCATTGCCAAACGTTTTCTGCAAGACGGATTCAAGGGCGTGGTCCTCGTGGACCGCAATGAAACCCGTCTCGCCCAACAAGCCAAAGACTTATCCGCCTACGGACAAGTTGCAACACTCGCAGCTGATCTGCGCGACGATGCAACACCCGCAAAAGCCGTGGGCCTTGCGCAAAAAACCTTTGGCCGCCTCGATGTCCTCGTCAATGCCGCCGGCAACACCGAGCGTTGCTCGATTGAAGACACCACAGTCGAGGCCTATCACCGCCTCTACGACGTCAACGTCAAAGCTCCGCTTTTCATGATGCAGAAAGCCGCCGCAGCAATGGAACAGGCAGGGCAGGGCGGCGTCATCATCAACATCTCCTCCATGCTGGCCCATGGCGGTCCGCCCGAAATCGGCGTCTATGCTTCATCCAAGGCTGCCCTCGTCGCCCTGTCGAAAAATGCGGCCAATACCCTGAAGCGAAAAGGCATCCGCGTCACCGCCATCAATCTCGGCTGGGCCCTGACGGAAGGCGAACACAACCTGCAAGTGGGCTTCCACAAGCAGCCCGAAAACTGGGCGGAAGCCGCAGGCCGCAAAGTCCCCTTCGGCCGCCTGATCAGCCCAGAAGATATAGCAGGCACCTGCGCATACCTCGTTTCACCCGCCGCATCCATGATGACGGGCGCAGTGATTGATTACGAACAAATGCCATTAGGCACCTATGATTTCCACCCCATGGTAAAGCGCGAGTAGCACCGCCACTGGATTAATTCACATCCACCAACCGCAAATATGGTTTCACGGTCTTCCAACCCTGCGGAAATTTTTCTTTCGCCGCGTCATCGGAAATTGATGCGAGAATAATCGCTTTGTCGCCAACCTTCCAGTCAGCCGGTGTCGCCACAGATTTTGTCGCCGTCAACTGCAGCGAATCCACCACGCGCAAAATTTCATCGAAATTCCGCCCGGTGCTCATAGGGTAAGTCAGGATCAATTTGATCCGCTTGTCCGGCCCGATCACAAAGACATTGCGCACTGTGGCATTGTCAGCCGCCGTGCGGCCCTTGGCGTCGCCAGACGCATTGGGGTGGATCATGCCGTAAAGCTTGGCCACGGTCATCTGGCTGTCGCCAATCATCGGGTACTCAACCTCAGCGCCCGTCACATCCCTGATATCATTTTTCCAGCGCAGGTGATCATCAACACTGTCCACCGAAATGCCGATCAGCTTTACGCCGCGCTTCTGGAACTCGCCCGATTTCAACGCCATGGCACCCAATTCGGTGGTGCAGACTGGCGTGAAATCCTTCGGGTGAGACACCATGACAACCCAAGACCCTTCAATAAAGTCATGAAACTTGATCCGGCCCTCCGTTGTATCAGCTTCAAAATCCGGTGCAATATCGCCAAGTTGCAGTGCCATGGTAGCCTCCTCTTGAGAATGATACGTCCTATATAAGCGCTGATGTGTTCGGAATAAAGAACAATTTTACGTCAATAGCGAACGGTGGCGTCTTTTATTTTCTCTCCCTTGGAATCGTAGAAACTCTGCAACTGCACATCAGCCGCATATCGTTTCCAGGCGATTTCCACTTCCCAGTTCCCCGACTCCAGCCATTCTTTCGAAACCCCCGCTTCGTACTTCACATAAGCCAACGCCAATGACCGCCCCACCCGGTGGCCCCAGGCGCCGGACGTGGTGGACCCCACCAGAACCCCGTCCCGATACACCGGTTCTTCGTGATACATCATGGGGGCCGTATCACCGTCATCCTTCAAGGCAATGCACACCATGCGCTTTGGCAAAACCTTGGCCCCCCGCAGCGGCAGCAGCGCATCCCGCCCGATAAATCCACCTGGTTTGTCCCATGCCACGGCAAATCCCAAACCGGCTTCAACCGGATTGTCCTCGTCGGCAATATCATGGCCCCAGTGCCGATAGGCTTTTTCCATGCGGGCATTGTTCATCGCATGCATACCCGCGGGCGCAAGCCCAAATCCCTCTCCCGCCGCCAGCAGCGTTTCCATCACATGGCCAGCAAATTCGGCGGGGATATACAATTCCCAGCCCAATTCCCCCACGTAGGTAATCCGCGAAGCCCGCAGCCTCGCATATCCGATCTCCACCTCACGCGACGTTGCAAACGGAAACCCGGCATTCGAAAAATCCTCACCCGTCAGTTTTTCGAGCAAGGCCCGCGATTTCGGCCCCATCACGGCCACCATCGGCAGGCCCGACGTCACATCGACCGCCACTACATTCAGACCTTCGGATTGCCGCTTGAACCACGCCATATCGCGCGTCTGTGGAACCGCACCTGTGACCACAAGGAATGACTGCTCGCCCAATCGCGTAACAGTCAAATCCGCCTCTATGCCCCCACGCTCATTCAGCCACTGGGTATAAACGATGCGGCCCACCGCAACATCAACGTCATTGGCCGAAATCCGGTTCAGCGCCTTCAGCGCATCCGCCCCCTCCACGCGATATTTCGCAAAGGAATGCTGATCGAAAAACACCACATCGCTTTTGAGCTTGTCCGCCTCATACTGAGCACAAGGAAACCAGTTCTGCCGCCCATATGAATATTCATATTCGCGTTTCACGCCGGGCCGCACATACCAGTTGGGCCGCTCCCAGCCATTCACTTCGCCATAAACCGCACCTAGTTTATCCGTGTACTGATGAATGGCGGAGCGCCGCACGCCCCGCGCCGTTTCTGCCTGCCGATAGGGCCAGTGCATCGCATAGAGCAGCCCCAGTGACTCCGACACCCGCTCACGCAGATAATTCGCATTCGACTGGAAGGGGTGAATACGCCTGACGTCGATGCCATTTACATCCATTGGCGGATGCCCGTTCTTGATCCACTGTGACAGCACAAGCCCCGCCCCACCGGACGATTGAATGCCGATCGAATTGAACCCCGTCGCCATAAACAAATCCCGCACCTCCGGTGCTTCACCCAGATAATAGCGCACGTCCGGCGTAAAGCTTTCAGGCCCGTTGAAGAACAGCTGTATGCCTGCCGTCTCCAACAGCGGCACCCGGTTGATGGCATTGTTCAGGATCGGCTCGAAGTGGTCCATGTCCTCGGGCAGCGTCACGAAGGCATGCTCCTCATCCACGCCCCCACCGCCCCAGGGCTTCGCCTTGGGCTCGAACGCCCCCACCATCAACTTGCCCGCATCCTCCTTGTAATAAGTGCATTCATCGGGCACCCGCACCACAGGCATATTGCGGGGAAGTGCCGCAATGGGTTCGGACACAATGTAGAAATGCTCACACGCATGCAGCGGAATATTGACGCCAATCGATTTTCCCAATTCCCGCGACCAAAGGCCCGTGGCCAGCACCACCTTGTCGGCATAAATCGTACCCTCGTCAGTCTCGACTCCGGTCGCCTTGCCCTTGTCAGTGAGAATCCGCGTCACCTTGCAATTCTCAAATACCTTGCCCCCACGGCTACGCGCCCCCGCAGCCAGAGCCTGCGTCACATCAATCGGATTGACCTGACCATCCTTGGGCAGAAACACCCCGCCCTTCACTCCATCAAGACTGTAATGCGGAATCCGCCGCTTGATGTCCTCCAGCGAGATGACATCCACCTCAAGTCCGAAATTCTTCGCCATCGAAGCGCCACGCAACAGCTCCTCATAGCGGCCATCATTCAAAGCCAGCGAGATTGACCCATTCTGCTTGAAGCCCGTGGCCTGACCGGTTTCGCGCTCCAGGCCTTCAAAAAGCCCGGCAGTATATTTTGCAAGCTCAGTTAAATTCCGCGTCGCCCGCAATTGCCCCACCAGTCCCGCTGCATGCCATGTGGTGCCTGAGGTCAATTGCTTCCGCTCCAGCACCACCACATTGGTCACACCAATCTTGGTGAGGTGATAGGCAATCGAGCAGCCCACAATGCCACCACCAACAATCACCACATCAGCCCGTTGGGGCAACTTCCGTTCACCAGCACTCATGCGCAACTCTCCAATTTTCGAGCACCCTACCAGAAGCCAGACGAAACTGTAGGTCCAACCCGTTCACCATCAGTCGGTGCAGATAACCCCTGCAGCAAAAGCCTTTGCGACCAGAATCCAACTCCGCTAAGAAGCGCCCAACACATTGAGGATCACAACCATGTATCGCGGTGACATCGCCCCCACAGAAGCATACGAACGATTGCAGCAAAATTCTTCAGCCGTCCTCATTGACGTGCGCTCCCAGCCCGAATGGACCTTTGTGGGCGTGCCACAAGTTGATCGTTTGATGCGGGTGTCTTGGCAGGTCTATCCAATGATGGACGTCAATGGCAAATTTGCAGACGAAGTGAAAGCCATGGGCCTCGGCAATGATACCGAAATCATGTGCATTTGCCGATCAGGGGCGCGTTCTGCTTCGGCGGCCTCAATGCTGGCCGCAGCAGGCTTCACCAATTGCTGGAACGTGGCGGAAGGGTTTGAGGGCGACAAGAATGCCAACGGCCGTCGCGGTCAAACCAATGGCTGGAAAGCTGCCAATCTTCCATGGGCCCAAAGCTGAGCAAGATGACCAAGAAGACTCGCACAAAAAATTCGCCAGGCTGGGGCGACGCCACCAAGCTCGTTCGTGGTGGCCTCGAACGCACACCCTTTGGGGAGACCTCGGAAGCCCTCTATCTGAACTCAGGTTTTGTCTACGACGCGCCCGAAACCGCAGAAGCCCGTTTCTCCGGTCAAGACGGTGGCTATGTCTATGGCCGCTATGGCAACCCCACAGTCTCCATGTTCGAGGAGCGCTTGGCACTCCTCGAAGGCGCTGAAGCCTGTTACGGTGTTGCTTCCGGCATGGCCGCAGTTTACGGCGCACTGGCCTGCCAGCTGAAAACCGGCGATCACATCGTCGCCTCAAAAGCCTTGTTCGGCTCCTGCTACCAGATCATCACCAACATTCTGCCGCGCTTCGGCATCACCCACACATTGGTGGATGGAAACGATCTCGCCGCCTGGGACGCCGCCTTCACCACAGACACCAAAGCCGTGTTCCTCGAAACACCATCAAACCCCACGCTGCAAATCGTCGACATCGCCGCCGTCGGCGAACTCGCGAAAAAACATCACGCCTGTTTTATCGTCGATAATATCTTCGCCACCCCCATCCTGCAAAAGCCATTGGAAATGGGCGCCGACGTCATCGTCTATTCCGGCACGAAGCACATGGACGGGCAGGGCAGGGTCCTCGGCGGTGCCATCGTCTCGACGCAAAAGTTCAAAGACGAACAGCTGAAACCCTTCCTCCGCCACACCGGCCCATCGCTTTCGCCCTTCAATGCCTGGGTGTTGTTGAAGGGCCTCGAAACCCTCAAGCTGCGCGTCGAGGCACAAAGCCAATCCGCCGAGATCATGGCTGACCATTTGTCGGCCATGAAAGACGTCACCCGCGTTCTCTATCCCACCCTCGACAAACACCCCGGCTCCGACATCGCCAAACGCCAGATGAAGAGCGGCGGCACCATGGTTACCTTCGAAGTCGAAGGCGGAAAAAAAGCCGCCTTCGAAGTCCTGAGAAACCTCCGCCTCGTTGACATCTCAAACAATCTGGGCGACGCCAAAAGCCTGATGACCCACCCAGCAAGCACCACCCACCGCAACATCGGCCCAGAAGCACGGGCGATGATGGGGATTACGGATGGAATGCTACGATTGTCAGTGGGGCTTGAGGATGTGAAGGATATTCTGGAGGATGTGAAGGCAGCTATCCAAAGTTAATCCAAACCTTCACCCCACCCCGCTCTTGGCGGGAAGGGGCCAGGGGTGGGGTGACAAAAGCTGTATTTGTATTAAAATGTGCCGTCACCGAAACCCCACCGAAACCCTAAAATGCACTGTCACGGAAAGCCGAAACCCACCGAAAACTCCCGGCAATGTGCCTCGAAAAATCTTTGGCCCGAAAGCCGACACCCTTTGCCGCATGCAAAGCACCCACGACTTCGCCGCTGCTAGCGAACATGAAAAGAAGTTAAAGTTCAGCAGTTCAACGCCACAGCGTGAAAACAAAGGGAACCGTTGCGTCTGTTTTTTAATTGTGTCCCGTAAGCATCTCGTTTTCCACAGTAGTTCACATGTTTTGAGAGGGGTTTACATTGACTAAAGATAAGCATAGGTGTGAATTCACACATTAAAAAAGTCGTTGTTTCTATCATGACCGCTTGTCTCTACATAAGCCCAGATGATGTTCCAGCTTTAATTGCAGACACTCTGGTCACTGACCGGTCCCAAGCAGGGAAACAAATTATAACACCGGCAAATGACTCTGGTAATGATAACAATCCAAATTACAGTTACGCACGGTTGGCTAGGAAACTCTATTTGGTAGGTGAGAGAACTGCTCTCTCTGTAGCTGGCGACGAAAATCGAATTCTAGATTTTCTCAACACTGTTGCTCCACTCGCAAAACATATTGAAAAGTCCGATCGCCCTATGCGCATGATAGGTGATCTTGCCGATAACTACATGAACTCTGAGAATGGTAAAAGAAATGTGGTAGTTTTAGGAGCTTCAGTGGCTGACGTGCCAGGTGGGATTCTTACTAACAGGACTGCGGGTTATTATGCTCAGACATTGCCAATTTTAGGACAATGTGGAGCAATTGGTTCTGGCCGTGAAGAGGTGTTAAGTATGGCGAAATCGTGGGTATTTCAGATGCAGAATGATCCAGCCTTCAAAAATCATCCACCAAGCACAATTTTGAATTTTGCTTCCGTCATCTGCACTGATCGTCTTGCGCAGGAGTTTCTAAATCAACAGTCACACGATGATAGTTGGGGTGGTTATGTTGAGCACGCATACTTCGATCCGTACGCAAAAAGGTGGGTACGAGGCGGCAAAAGATTACATCTCTTCTTTTTGGCTTTTCGCGTGGATGCCAAAACCATGACTGTCGCTATGCCTAGTCGGCTCATTCTTTATGATCCGGGCAAAGTGGATGGACATGTTTTGTCCGTTAATATTGACCGTAATGGCACACGACAAGCTCGGGAATGGCTTCTGGAAAATATTCTTGAAGAAGACCGTTCCAATGAACGCTTTCGCGGACCAAATTATTGGAATGGATGGCAACCCGAAGCTACCAGTTTGGTCATTTCACTTGCTGGATGTTCAATTGACGAAGGAACGATGTTCATCTCCGCAGGTTCGGAAAAGATGAAAGAAGTCTACTTTAAATTCGGTGAGAACTATTCAGAATATGGGATTAGTGATCGTTGGATGGATGACCTTGGAAGTAAATATTGTGAGATGCATGGTATGAAATACCAACCATATCGATCGCTTGCATAAATTCTGAGGGCTTCCGTAAAAACACAATTCTGAAGGGAAAATAAGGGGAATAAGAGGGGAAGAAAAATAGGGGGACGCTTCCCTTTGGGGAAACAAGGAGGTGGGAAAATAAGAGAACGCTTCCTTTTGATTTTTGCACTCACGCAATCAATACCTCAAGCTCCGCCAAAATCTCTGCAAGCTTTGGCACACCGGCCATTCGCAATGACTCAACATATTCAGCAAACGCCAAGGGTGGCAGCCTGTAGTGCTGAAAGTCCTGTTTCACCGCCTCAATGAAATGATCAGGTGAAACATAATAGGCATCAACCAGAAATTCATCAGGATGCTTGGCGTGAATTTTAAACTGTGAGAGATACTCTGCAGGAAAGTCTTTGAGATTGAACGTTACAATCGTGGAGGCATGTCCGTGAATGGCGGCAGCCAATACGTGGTTATCTTTCGGGTCCGGTAACTGTAAGCCTGTCTCAAGATGTTCAAAATTTTCAACAAGGCAATCCAGGATCGCCGCATTCATGGCGTCGCGTGTTGCCTGCAATGCCTCCCGCGTAATTGATGGCCGCTTGGCTTTTCTGACGACAGCATCAACCCACTCATCATTGACCCGTTCAGACCATTTCGCGCGATACAACTTCGTTTGTGCGACAAACAGAACGAGGCTGCGCAATCTCGCCCCGTAGAATACATTCGCATCAATGAAAGCCGTAAACGTCGAAATCATCACTCCAGTCCGAGTTCACGTGCCTGTTCATTGATCCGCATCATCGCCTCGCGCTGGTTGACTTTGGCGTTGTTCTCAAACGTCACCAAGTCAGAGAACCGCACGCGGCGATGACTGCCCACCTTCCGATAGGGCAGTTTGTTTGCATCAATCTGCTGCACCAGAAATGGGCGTGACACATTGAGATAGTCTGCGGCCTGTTGCGTCGTCAGTTCGGCGTGGTGCGGGATAACCGAAATGGGCACGCCTTCGCCCATGGTTTCCAGAATTCTGAAAATCAAGTCAACCGCACGGGCAGGAAGGGGCACGATAATGTCCGCTTGACCTTGAACGGTGATTTTGATGTCGTGGCCCGAATTGGCAACCATTCGCAGCTTTTCGGCTGCGGCCTTTGAAATCGTGGCCTCAGCCTCATTCGCCACGAACGGACCTTGACCTTGGTCGAGTAGCGCAAGCATGTTCATCCCTCCTTGGACATTGGTCGGAATTGACCGTTGGGCGTTTGTCGCATTTTTCGGCTAGAATTAACGATAAACGAAATAAACGCAACAACTGAAATAGTCGTAAATTGTGACAAAGCAAGGATTCGGCAAAAATATGCATAATACGGATTTATACAGAATCATGCGGTTTTCGCGCAAATGCGCAACGTTGAAAAAATAAATTCCCAACCTGGAAATAGTGCTTGATATTGTTCTTATTATGTTCCATATCCCCGTCATGCCCTCCCAAACGGGGTCCGGTTCATGACGGTGAACCTGGATGGGAATGGCAGGCGGGCTTGTGGGGGCGGTTAACGTGGCCAATCCCTCAGGTTTACTGGAACACCCCTGGCCTACCAAGGTCGGGCCATATGTTGTGGGCGTGGTTGTGGTCGACTTACTGTTCAGTCAGTTTCACCCAATCGGGAGATCGACCTCTGGTTTTAAAGTGCGTGTTTGAATCTCCTCGGAGATGGCAGCGACACCAAGGGCATCGCAGACGCGACAGATGATCCGGTTCAAAATCTCGCGATACGCGCATGGGGAGACCCAACGCACAACATTCGCGACTTTAAATCAGTCGCATTCCGCGGAGGGTCTCCTCGCGCGTCCCCAATTTGCAGGGGTGTTGCAGAGCAAGACCGGATAGACGCGGTCCCACAAAGCCACACGCGCGTCCGAGTGCGCGTCCCTCACCCCAGTTCCAGCACCACAATCTCCGGCGGCATGCCGAACCTCACGGGAAGTATCGAACAGCCTAAACCACCGGACACCACAAGATGACGCCCATTCTCCACCACATGGCCATAGGAAAACCGGTTGCCGTAGCTCGATGGCACCATGGGCGAATAGCCGAACAGCCGCACCTGGCCGCCATGGGTGTGGCCACTCACGGTCAGCGACACGCGCTCGGGGATGTTGATGAACAAATCCGGCTCATGCGCCATGTGAATAATCGGCGCATCATCGGTGACCTGCGACAGCGCCTCCTCAATCCGGGCTTGGCTGAGAAAGCGACCCTGATAGCGCGTGCGCAGCGCCACCAGCGAAGACGTGCCGGAAATCCAGAACGGCTTGCCGTCCTTCTCCAGCCGCACCGCCTTGTTCTCCAGCATGGGAATACCGGCCGCCACAAAGGCCTTTTCTGCAAGACAAGGCCCTTGCTTGAGGCGCTGCGCCGAACGGTCATCCCACCAGTCATGGTTGCCGCAAATGCCAAATGTGCCAATGGGCGAGGTTAGTGCGGCGGCAGCATCAGCAATCTGGGCCACGGGAACTGTAGCTGTGCGCCAAAAATGCCCCGCCACATAATCCCCCAACAACAAATGCACATCGGGTTTCAGCGCATTGGCCGCCGCGATTATACGCTTCCACCGCGCCAGCGACATATAGGGTTCGGCACAATGGGGGTCCGCCAACATGACGACACGCAATTTCAGTCCCGGCGTCCAGCGTGGCGGGGTGAAAGCATAGACCGTAGTGTTAAGGCGAAAGCCGGGCTCAATGGCAAAGGCATAAGTGCCTGTCAGGAACCCGCCCGCAGTCAGGCGGCCCAACCATTTCAGGAAAGAACGACGATTGATCATGTCCAGCGCTTACCCCGACTTCGCGTCAGAATCACGGCCAGTTTCAGCCTCGGCCAGACACCAATCGCGGAAAGCGTTAACGAGGGGAGCATCCGAGGTATTCAGCCGCGTGATGACAAAGTAGGAGAAAGCGTCCGGCGCTTTCAGCGACAATTCAAACGGCTTCACCAAGCGACCCGCGGCAAGGTCATCCGCCACCAGATTGGAGTCACCGAGCGCTACGCCTTGCCCATCAATCGCCGCCTGAATGGTAAGCGAGGTCTGGCCGAAATGCAGGCCGCGTTTGTCATCAAACTCCTTGATGCCCGCCGCCTGCATCCACATCCTCCAGTTGGGCCAGGGTGAGCCTTGGGCCTGCCAGTCGAGGTGGATGAGAGTGTGGCGCAGCAAGTCCTTCGGCACTTCCAAAGGCTTTTCTTTGGTAATGAGGGATGGACTGCAGACGGGCGAAAGCGTGTCCTGAAACAGTTTATCAACCCGCAGGCCCGGATATTTGCCCGCGCCGAAGCGAATGGCCACATCGATGTCGTCCCGCTCAAAATCGACCAAGGTGTTTGATACGTCGATACGCACATCGGCACTTGGAAAAGCCGTCAGGAATCCATCCAGCCGTGGCACCAGCCATTTTGCAGCAACGGATGGTGTAGACGTCACGCGGATCTGGTTGCGGTTTTCGAGGCGCTTGATGCGGTGCAGGGCCTTGGCCAGGGTTTCCAGTGATTCATTGGCGGCGATGCGCAGAATCTCACCTTCCTTGGTCAATCGCATGCTCCGGCTGGTACGGATGAAGAGTTCCACGCCCAATTGGTCTTCGAGCTCCTTGATCTGGTTGGAGATAGCGGCGGGCGTCACCCCCATGTCATCTG
>JANPCL010000142.1:0-8431 GCA_031430915.1 Hyphomicrobiales bacterium | reverse complement strand
AGCGTATTAGGAGGATTGAATTAATCGCCCCCGATGGAGTCTACGCATGAAAACTATTGCCCGAATGGCCGTTATTGTGGCGGCAATCGCCACCAGTGCGACTGCAGAAGCTGCTAAAAACAATTATAGCGCACAAGCCTGCAACAGTTGGTTCCGCAGTGTGGATCGCAACGGTGATGGCAGTCTTGGCAAGAATGAACGGGCGGATGAGTTTCTTGGCCGGGTCACACTGGCCAGCGAGACTGACGGGTCCGACGGGACCTTCATCATGAGCCGGGCGTTCTTCACGCGGGAATGCATGATAGGGTCACTGGGCAAGCCGCAGAGTTAACTTTGCTTCGGCAACGGACTTGGCTAGAACCAGCGCATGATCTCGCTGTTTGACCTTGCCCTGAGCAATCTTCTGTCCCCGGTGGTTTTGTTTTTTGCACTTGGGGTGGCTGCAGCGCTTGCGAAGTCAGAGCTTGCAATTCCGGACGCGGTCGCCAAAACCTTGGCTCTCTACCTGATGATGTCGATCGGCTTCAAGGGCGGGGTTGAGGTTTCAAAGAGCGGATTGGACCAGCATCTGCTCTTGGCCATTCTGGGAGGTGTAGCCCTTTCGGCCATGTTGCCTGTTATCGGTTTTTCAGCTTTGCGCGCGACAAGCAAGCTGAGTGTGGCGAATGCCGCAGCGGTTGCCGCCCATTACGGGTCCATCTCCATCGTTACGTTTGTGGCAGCGACCCAGGCCTTGCAAATTGTTGGTCTTCCCTATGAAGGCTATTTGATTGCCGTGGCGGCGGCCATGGAAACCCCTGCCATCATGGTGGCGCTTTACCTGGCCAACAGGGGTGGCAAGACATCAGAGCGTAAAGACGGGCTCTGGCGTGAGGTGGCTCTCAATTCCTCTGTGGTCATGCTGCTTGGTTCCTTTGCCATAGGCGGCATCAGCGGTGAAGCCGGGTTGAAACCTGTCGCACCCTTCCTGGTAGACCTGTTCCGCGGCGTACTGTGCCTGTTCCTGCTCGACATGGGCCTGATTGCGGGCCGTGGGTTGCGGCAGGGCTTTCGAACACTCAGTGTGCCTGTCATCGCCTTTGCGATCTACATGCCGTTGATCTCGGCTGGATTTGCAGCACTTTTGTCGCTGGCGCTTGGCATGTCTCCCGGCGGCACGGCACTGTTCATCACGCTTGCCGCGTCGGCGTCTTACATCGCAGTGCCCGCGGCCATGCGCATTGCGCTGCCTGAGGCGCAGCCGTCGATATACCTGACGCTGTCACTGGCCATCACATTTCCCTTCAATCTCACAATTGGCATACCGCTTTATCTATGGTTGGCAGAGGCAATCCAATGACGCTGGTGACTTATCCAAAGAAACGTATCGAAATCATTGTTGAAGCGCCTGCCTTGTCGCGCGTGCTCAAGGCTTTGGATGGGACGGGTGTACTGGGTTACACTGTGGTCCCCGCACTCGCCGGTCGTGGCCTTGGCGGACAATGGACAAGGGACGACAGTTTCAACAATGCCAGTCACATGGTCAGTGTTGTCTGTATTGTTGATGAAAGCCTTGCCGAAAAAGCCGTGTCAGCAGTTTATGCCGTGGTTAGCGCGCAGATCGGCATTTTGAGCGTCAGCGACGTCTCCGTGATGCGCAAAGAGCACTTCTGAGCTTTTGGTTGTCAGAAAACGGGAAATGGTGCCGATTACAGGACTCGAACCTGTGACCCCCTGATTACAAATCAGGTGCTCTACCAACTGAGCTAAATCGGCTTCGATTCTCACGGAAATACCGCAAAAACCTTACGAAAGGAATGACAATCCGAAGGTTGTTTGGAGCCTTTAACCGATCTGGCAGGCCTTGTGCAACTCCCCTCGCAAGCACCCGGCAACGGTTCCAATTGTTTCAAAATGGAACAGGCCGTTCAGGGTTCGTTAACAAGGGGAAATACACATGGATTTTCGAAAACTTGCAATTTTGCCAGCAGGGCTGGCTTTGAGCCTTATGATGGCACCTTTAGCCCATGCTGGAGAAGAAGGTGGGCCGCCAAAAAATGAAGGCGAAGAACACAATCAGCCGCCTGAACACAATCCTCCTCCACAACCTGACAATGAACCCACGCCACCACAAAAGGTTCCCACACCAACGCCCCCTTCGCGACCCAATCAGCCTACACATAGCGGTGGCGGAAATTCCAACGATTACGGCAGCAATATTGTCTGTCGCATCGGGAATCGCACCGTTTATCTCTCGTCTTACCGTCAGTGCAATGAATTGAAATACGCGCTAGGCTACGGCGTCAAAGTTCGCGGTGGTGGCCAAGTCGTCGTTCAGGGCGGTGGCCAGTATCAAGGCGGTTACGTCCAGGGTGGCTATGCCACTGGCGGCTATGGCTATTATCAGCCTCAGCGCGTCATCCGCTACGTTGCAATGCCAAGCCGTGCTGCCCAGATGCAGGCTGAACGCCGTGCCCGCAAGGCCGCGCGCCGTGCAGCCCAAGCCTACGGCAATGGTTATGGTTACGGCGATGGTGGCATGGTCGGTTATGGCAATGGCGTGATGGTTGGCGGCTATGGCAACAATGTCGTGGTCAACGGTAGCGTCTATGGTGGCCAACAGGTCATCGTCAAGAAGCGCAAGGGCAAAAGAGGCCGCCGCGTGATGATGTATCAGCAGCCTGCTTACATGCCACAACCCGGCATGATCTATGGTGGAGACTACGGCTACGACGGCCCCATCATGTATAAAGGCGGCGGCTACTGAGACCTCTTCCCAGGTTTCACGAACCAGAGACGGGCTTCCGCAAGGAAGCCCGTTTTTTATTATCGTTCAGGACACATCGCAACCGCGATTGACAACGTTGTCAAAAAATGTTTACGTCTATGACAACGTTGTCATAAGAACGGCGCCAGATAGTTCATCAATCGGCTTTGGGAGGAGCGTTGGTGGTTACATTGAAGCAGGTTGCGGCGCGTGCCGGTGTTTCGATCAAGACCGTGTCGCGGATCGTCAATGACGATGCGGCGGTCAATGCGAAAACGCGCGAGCAGGTGCAGCGGCACTTGCAGTCCCTCAATTACATTCCCAATAATGCGGCAAGACAGATGCGCGGCGGAGCGTCCACAATTTTCGGGTTGATGACCGACGCCGTGGCCACCACCCCCTATTCCGTCGATATTGTTCGCGGTGCGCAAGCTGCACTTCGCGAAAACCAGCAGACACTTTTGATTGCAAGTTCAGACGGGGAACCGGATCGCGAAGCCGAGCTCTGGCGCATGTTTCGCGCCCATCGCGTGGCCGGGGTCGTCTATGCCGCGATGTTCCATCGTTCACACGATGTGGGACAGCCGGCTTTTGACAAATCCATTGTGCTTGCGAATTGTTTTGCCAGCTACAATGACAGGCCATCCATCATTCCGGATGATGAGATGGGCGGTTATACGCAGGCCAAATATCTGTTGCAGCGCGGACATCGCCGCATTGGCATTGTCACATTGATACCGGAACTTGAGGCAACCCGTTTGCGCGGACAGGGCATGCGTCGCGCATTTGCGGAAGCTGGTGTTGCTTTTGATGACGCACTTGAAGTGCGCGGTGTGCATGGTGCGCTGGGCAGCGAATTCCTGGTGGCCTATGATGTGACTCGCGAAATACTGTCCAGACCCAATCGGCCGACAGCCATTATTTGCGGCACCGACCAGTTGGCCATGCAGGTTTATTTTGCGGCGGGTAGCCTGGGTCTCACCATACCTGATGATCTTTCGGTCATCGGATTCGATGATCTACGATTAATTTCCGAAACACTTTACCCACAATTGACCACGGTTGCGCTGCCCTATTACGAAATTGGACGGCGCGCTGTGGAAGTTATGAACAGGCCGGAAGCCGAGACGTCGTTGTCATTGCAAAAACAGCTGGTGCCTTGCCTTTTGATCGAACGAAATTCCTGCAAGCCCCTTGCGTAAAGGGAAAACAGGAGAGAAGACTGACGGAAAAAATCCGGCAGAAACGTAACATGGGAGAAAATACATGATGAAACTGACACGACGTCAAGTGGTCGTCGGTTCGCTGCTGGCGACCACGGCACTTGCAACTTCGGGCGCTGCCTTTGCGGCAGACCCGATCAAGGTGTGGCACCACGGTGGCCGCGGCGACGGTGAACGCGGGCGCATGGAAGCGCTGATCAAGGAATGGAATGCGGCAAACCCGGACATTCCTGTTGTGCTCGAAGTGCAGCCTGAAGGTGCCTACAATGAGCAAGTTCAAGCAGCGGCAGCTTCGGGTGGTTTGCCTGATCTGCTTGACTTCGATGGCCCGAATTACGCCAACTATGTGTGGTCCGGCTATCTCCTGCCAATGAATGATCTGGTTTCCAAGGAAACCATGGATGACATGATCCCATCGCTCATTGCCCAAGGCACCTATGCGCCGGACGGCAAGGTTTATTCATTGGGTGCGGGTGACTCAGGTCTCGCCATGTGGGGCCGCAAATCCATCCTCGACAAGGCAGGAGTTCGCATTCCAAAGGGCGTGGATGATGCCTGGACGATGGCTGAATTCGAAGATGCATTGGCCAAGCTGCAGAAAGTTGAAGGCATCAAATATGCCCTCGACATCAAGGCAAACTATGGACAGGGCGAGTGGTACACCTATGGCTTCTCGCCCATCATCCAGTCGTTTGGCGGTGATTTGATCGACCGCACGACGTGGAAAGCAGATGGCGCAATCAACGGTGAAGCCGCTGTGAAAGCCATGACGCATTTCCAGGGCTGGGTGAAGAACGGAAATGTTGCCCCTGCTTCGGAAGGTGATGATACGTTCTATGGCAAAAAAACATCTGCTCTGTCCTTTGTTGGTCACTGGATGTGGCCAGCCCATTCCAAGGCGCTCGGCGATGACCTTGTGCTGATTTCCATGCCAAACTGGGGCGGCAAACATGTGACCGGCAACGGTGGCTGGTGCTGGGGTATCACAAAAACTTCGAAGCAGGCCGCCAACACCGGCAAGCTTCTGGACTTTATGCTTTCCACCAAGAATGTTGCTGACCTGATGACATCCATGGGCGGTGTTCCCGGACGTAAATCATCGGCCGCCTCCGTTGATCTCTATAAGGATGGTGGACCGCTGAGCCTGTACCTGGCCCAGTTGAACGCCGGCATGGGTTACCCACGCCCGGCGCACCCTGCCTATCCAACGATCACAGGCTCCTTCGCCAAGGCCGTGGCTGACATCATCGATGGCAAAGACGTGAAAGCGTCACTAGATGAAGCCGCCAAAAAGATCGATCAAGATATTACTGACAACAGCGGTTATCCTCCGTTCGGCAAGTCGTAATCAATACTTGAAGCGAGGGGGAATCCTCCCCCTCGCTGCTTCGTTTTTCGCGGAGTCGCCATGGCACTTGCATCCAAAGACCAGAAAACAGCCTGGGCATTGCTGTTCCCGGCATTCGGAATGATCGCACTTTTCATTGTGTTGCCGTTTCTGATGTCAGTGGTCTTGTCATTTACCGATCAACGGCTGGTGCCAAACGCCAATGTGCCGACGCAGTTTGTGGGGGTGCGCAACTATGTGCGGCTGGCGGAGGCTGGTGAGTTTCTCAACGCCTTCTTCCGTACACTGACCTTTGCCGTGTTGGTTGTGCCGCTGCAATGTATTTTTGGCTTGGGTGCGGCCATGCTGATCAACAGCAAGCTGCCAATGCGCAACTTGTTCCGCGGGATTTATTTTCTGCCCACCGTGATGTCGATGGTTGTTGTGGCCTGTATCTGGTCGTCGCTGTACCAGCGCGAAGGCTTTTTCAACTACGCGCTGCAAGGGATGAGCCTGGGTGGCCTACAACCTGTTGACTGGCTGCAAAACCCATGGACGGCCATGCCAGCCCTGGTGCTGATGTCGGCATGGCAGGGCTTTCCGTTTCAGATGATTATTTATCTTGCGGGCCTGCAAGGCATCAGTAAGGACCTGTATGAGGCGGCACAGATCGAGGGTTCCACGCGGTGGCAGGAATTCTGGAATGTCACCAATCCGGGGCTGCGCAATACGCATATTCTTGTGGTGATGACGACAACGATCTTCGCCTTCAAGCTGTTCACGCAGGTGCAATTGCTCACACAGGGCGGCCCGTCCAGTGTCACCGATACGCTGGTTCGCGTCATGTACATGCAGGGCTTCCGGCAGGGCAAGGTAGGGGTTGGGGCGGCTGCCGCCGTGATCTTCTTCGTGCTCGTGCTGGTCATCAGCATTGTGCAGCGCCGTCTCGTCAAAGAAGAAAGGGCAATCCAATGACAACCAAGGGCGAGAGACTCGCACTCAACATCGTGGCCATTGTTGTGGCGGCGATTGTGTTGGCACCGCTGTTCCTGATGTTTGCCACCTCGTTCAAGGGTGACGAACAGCAGATCCTGCGCGACCTTGGCAATGCACGGGCATTCTTTGTATTGCCGCAGGACTTTTCCTTTACAAACTTCCAGGAGGTTTTGGCCAACACAACCTTCCCGGTGCTGCGCTATATGTGGAACTCCGGCGTCGTCGTCGTGTTTATTGTGGTGATCGGGATATTTGTAAACTCGCTGGCGGCGTTTGTGTTGTCACGCATGCAGTTCAAGGGACGAGATGCGGCGATCATGTTCGTGATTGCGCTGATCATCATTCCGATGGAGTCAGTGGCTATTCCGCTGCTGTTGATGATGACGCAATTTGGCTGGGTGGATACCTATCGTGCGCAAATCATTCCCTTCATCGCACATCCGTTCTCGATTTTCCTGTTTTACCAGTTCTTCTCGACCATTCCAAAAGATCTGGACGAAGCGGCCTATGTGGCGGGGGCTTCCCGGCTTCGCACCTATTGGTCAATCATCATGCCACTTTCGCTGCCTACCATTGCGACCGTGGCGATTTTGCAGAGTCTCGAATACTGGAATGCCTATCTCTGGCCATTGATGGTGACGCGCGGATCTGATGTGCGCCCTGTGTCGCTGGCGCTAGCGCAGTTCTTTGGAACACCACCCCCCATCTGGGGAGACATCATGGCCTTCTCGGTTTTGATGTCGCTTCCCATTCTCGTTGTCTACTTCGCGTTCCAACGCTGGTTCGTGCAGTCCACCATCAGCTCCGGCGTCAAGTGACGCCGGTCTGCCTCAACAATCATTAGATCAGGTTCTTAAGTGACGCTTTCTCTGGCC
Source organism: Hyphomicrobiales bacterium (assembly GCA_031430915.1). Taxonomy (GTDB): domain Bacteria; phylum Pseudomonadota; class Alphaproteobacteria; order Rhizobiales; family Aestuariivirgaceae; genus Aestuariivirga. The sequence goes on along the minus strand of JANPCL010000142.1, from coordinate 1,264 downwards.
GATAAATGGATTTGGGACTTCTGGCTTGTCAGTGACAAGGAGTCAGATGATGGGCTTTGGCACATCTACTTTCTCCAGGCTGACAAGACCTTGCTTGACCCTGAAATGCGCCACCGCAATGTGAGCCAGGCTCATGCGGTGTCGAAGGACCTCATTAATTGGACCCATTTGGGTACTTGCCTTACACCAAGTCCGCAGCCCGCATGGGATGACTGGACAACGTGGACAGGTTCGGTGGTGAAGGATGGCGAGGGCCTTTGGCACTTGTTCTACACCGGCACCATGCATGATCTCAACGGCATGCACCAACGCATTGGCCATGCAACCTCGACCGACATGCACACTTGGAAGCGTGTGGGTACAGGTCTGTGTCTGGACCGCATCGGGCCCAACGCACGCTACTATGAAGAATATACGCCGGGCCACTGGCACGACCGGGCCATGCGTGACCCGTGGGTGATGCGCAATCCTGACGGTGACGGCTGGATCATGTATTTCACGGCGCGGGTTCCGGGGCGCAGCGAGCCCAACAACGGCGGAGCTATCGGCTTTGCCACATCGCCAGACCTCAACACCTGGACACTGCAAAAGCCTGTTTATGACGGTGGCGATTTTGGCCAACTGGAAGTGCCGCAGGTGTTCAAACACGGCGCGCAGTGGTACATGACGTTTTGCACCTCTGATTTCCAGTGGTCGAGCGTGTACCGGGCGGGCAATCCGGAAACTCCTGTCACAGGTTCCAGCTACCTGATGGCCCCGACGCATCTGGGACCATGGACTGCGGCTGTACCATTTCTTGATGGGCGCAACCCGTGCAAACGCTACGCATCGAAAATCATCGAACGTGATAGCGCACTCTGGCTCATGGGCTTTTTGAACTTTGATTTGGACGGAAACTTTATCGGCCAGGTCTGCGACCCCGTGCCACTCAGCATCGACAGCAACGGTATTTTGAAAGTGGAGGAATAAACATGGCAGACCTCACGCTCACCCAGGTGAAGAAGAGTTATGGCAAGGTTGACATCATCAAGGGTGTCGACCTCAGCATCAAACATGGTGAATTCATTGTGTTCGTTGGTCCATCAGGCTGCGGCAAGTCCACCTTGCTGCGCATGATAGCAGGGCTTGAAGACATCACGTCCGGCACGATCAAGATTGGTGAGCGGGTTGTGAATGACCTGCAGCCCAAAGACCGCTCCATCGCCATGGTGTTCCAGTCCTACGCGCTGTTCCCGCATATGACAGTGGGCGAGAACGTGGGCTT
>JANPCL010000141.1:0-7148 GCA_031430915.1 Hyphomicrobiales bacterium | reverse complement strand
CACACCGCGTGGTCCTTGCGCCTGTACGCGGCCAAACCTTTCCTGCATGTTGAGCAAGCACAGATAATTCTCGCGGCCCTTGCGAATGACAATCTTGCCCACCCGCTCTTCCGGGTTTGGTAACAATCGGATGGTTTCCTGATCAAGCTGGCGTTGCAGGTTCTTCGTATACGTCGACAACCAAACCGGCCTCTTGTTCTTCTGCGCCCACACCCACGCCGGAGATAAATAGCCCAGTGTCTTGCCCAACCCCGTTCCTGCTTCGGCAAGCAGAATATTATTGTAAGCGGGCGATTGGCGGGCGGCAAAGCCATGAATGGCCGTGGTCACATAATCGCGCTGTTGTGGTCGCGCTTCGGAATCCGCTCCCAAGGCATCACGCAAAACCGCCAGGGCCTCCGCAGGCAAGACCTCTTGATGATCACCCTTTGCGGGCGGTCCTACATCTTCCCATTCATCCAGTCGGTCCCAGATATTGAGTCCTGTGGCGAATGTTCCCACATCGAGTTTAGGATTGGCCTTAAGCAGAGCTTTCATCACGTAAGGCGCCCACGGCCAGTTGGCGCGCGCCAGAAATGTTGCGTGTTCCGCTGTTTCCCGGATCAGTCCCTGCTTCGGGTTTTCCAACCGTGCCAACAATGCCTCCGCCACCGCCTTCAAGGCAGAAGCGTCATCCGTCACATCCAGCCGCAACAACCGCGCCAAGCCTCTGGGCGTCGGCACGGCAGATTGCGCGGGGCAGACAAAAGCAAACAGCTCCGCCACGTCCAAATGCCTTGGATCCAGAGCCGATCGCCCAAGATCAGCCTTGGCATCCGCCGCCTGCGCCAACCGCGCCACCAGAAACCCGGCATGACACAGCAAATGCGCAGCCCCCGTCAAAGCCGCAAGCGCAGGTTTGGGCGCGAGCACCACCCCATCTAGGGCGGCACCCCGGCCGTGGGCAATTGCGGTGGGCACGTTCATAAACACGTCATCCCTTTGCCTGATTCTGGCGTAAGATCAAAATATCCAAAACCGAGGACCAAGCACATGGACCAGAAGATCATCACACTGTTCGACAGCTACACCCATGGCATGACCCGTCGGGCGTTTCTGGACAAGCTGACTTTGCTGGTAGGTTCCACCACTGCTGCCACAGCACTTTTGCCTGTCCTTGAAAACAATTATGCGTTTGCCGCCATGGTGCCGGAAAATGATCCGCGTCTTGTGCTCACCGAAGGCGAGATTGCTCCTGGCATCAAAGGCCTGCTGGCGGTTCCCAAAGATGCTGCCGGAAAGCTTCCTGCAGTGTTGGTGATCCATGAGAACCGTGGCCTCAACCCCCACATAAAAGACGTGACACGGCGCATGGCACTGGAAGGTTTCGTGGCTTTTGGTGCGGATTATCTCGCCCCCTTAGGCGGGACACCGGGTGATGAAGAAAAAGCCAAGGAGATGATTGGCACCCTGAAGCCTGAAGATCAAATGGCCTATTCGCAAGCCGCACTGAAAGCCCTGATCGCGCACCCACAAGGCACGGGCAAAGCTGGTGCCATGGGCTTTTGTTGGGGAGGTGGAGCAGTGAATGCGCTCGCCGTCGCCGATCCAGCGCTGGCCGCAGGTGTCGCCTATTATGGTCGCCAAGCGCCAGCAGCAGACGTCCCGAAAATAAAAGCGCCACTGATGTTGCACTACGCTTCACTTGATGAACGCATCAATGCGGGTATTGCAGAGTATGAGGCGGCCCTCAAAGCTGCGAACAAGTCGTTTGAACTCCACATGTACGAAGGCGCAAACCACGCCTTCAACAACGACGCCAATGCTGCAAGGTACAACAAGGAAGCGGCTGATCTGGCGTGGGGCCGGACGGTTGGGTTTTTGAAGCAGCATGCAGGCGGCACGGTATAGCTCAATACTACCGTGTGTTTGCAACCCATTCGGCAGAAACTATGTGATAATCTTGATACGTAAGTTCATCGACTGCGAGTCGCCTGTCGCTGCAAATTCTCGGAAGTGCGAATGAAAATTCTTCAAATTCGTTCGCAATGATTTTGCCGCCGGGCACACTCAGATCTTTGGACTGCGCACGCAGCCAAGACGCAATCTTTACAATCAATACTGGAATGTCATTTTGGTGGGAGTGAATATCCTGACCCGCCAAATCTGAAATGAAAGCCTGGTATCGATACGGCGACCGATCAAATATAATGCATCTTTTTCGCTTTTGCTTCAGGTCACCAAACTTCTTGGCTGCCAGAAAAACACCCAGTTCCAGTGGCATGTTAAAACGAGGAAGTTGAGATGTCACATCAAGTTCGGTTTTTGAAATATCGTGGATGCCTAATCCGCATTCTTTGATGATGTCGCAAATCTTGTCAAATCGGTTTTGCGCACCGTCGTCAGTTTCCATTGCACACCTTGGCTTGAAGCCGCTCCGAACGACGGCAAACACAATGGCCCGGAAATGGTTTTGATAGTCTAAGGAAAAGGGACAGTTTATAAAAACGTCCCGTCTCTTCATTTCATTCCCTTTGCTTCACTGTTTAGGCCAGATGCCGCTTCACGCAGCTGACCTGACTCCCGCAACACTTTCCTCACCGAGGCTGCGGCCTCAGCAGCAGAGAAATGTGTGGGCCGCAAAGACGGCTTGATGATCCATACGCCGTCCCGAGCCTGTCCAACGACCCTGTAGCCGTCTTTCGTTTTGGTGTTGGAGAATGTGTTTTTACCAAGCTTGCTCATAAAATCAATATTGCAACATTCTGATTGATTTTCAAGGCCGCTTATCGTTGGCAATATATGTCTCAGACTTCTTAAACTTCGTTGCGGCCAACGTCATCCGTCTGCCAGTTGCCAGCCTCACCAGTGCCGTTAGGTATCACTTTATCTATGATTTGGACCAGGTTGACCTGCCCCATTCCCATGCCTAAAGAAGCCACCTTTAGTGTTCAAGTGAAAGCCTATCCAATGTCCGTCTCCCCCGCACTCCGTGCTGCTGCCCTTGAATCCCGTGCCTGGCCCTTTGAGGAAGCGCGCAAGATTTTAAAGCGGGTTGAAAAATCCGGGCAAAAGCAGGTTTTGTTTGAAACCGGTTATGGCCCGTCAGGTCTGCCGCACATCGGCACTTTTGGTGAAGTGGCACGCACGACAATGGTACGCAAAGCGTTTTCGATTTTGTCGGATCTGCCGACGCGCTTGCTGTGCTTTTCCGATGATATGGACGGGATGCGCAAGATTCCGGAAAATGTTCCTGATCGTTCATTTCTTGAGCCACATTTGCACAAGCCGTTGACCTCGGTTCCCAATCCATACGGTGGCGAGTACGAAAGCTATGGCCACCACAACAATGCCATGCTCAGGCGCTTTCTTGACACTTTCCATTTCGATTATGAATTTGCCAGCGCCACTGACTATTACAAGTCAGGTCGCTTCGATGACATGCTCATCCGCGCGTTGGAAAAGTATGACGCCATCATGGGCGTGATGTTGCCGACGCTTGGCGAAGAACGCCAGGCCACTTATTCTCCCTTCTTGCCGATCTCGCCGATTTCAGGCCGCGTGCTCTATGTGCCGATGAAGGCCGTCGACGCGAAGAAAGGCACCATCACATTCGCCGATGAAGACGGAATCGACATCACCATTGACGTGCGTGGCGGGCGCACCAAGCTGCAATGGAAGCCGGACTTCGGCATGCGCTGGGCTGCCCTTGATGTAGACTTTGAAATGTTCGGCAAGGACCACCAGACCAATGCGCCTGTTTATGATGCCATCAGCGTCATTCTGGGTGCACGCGCACCGGAGCATTATGTCTATGAATTATTCCTCGACGACAAGGGCCAGAAGATTTCAAAATCAAAAGGCAATGGCCTGACGATCGACGAATGGCTGACCTATGCTGATCCCAATTCGCTGGCGCAATTCATGTTCAACAAACCACGCGAAGCCAAGCGCCTGTATTTCGACGTGATCCCGCGTGCGGTTGACGAATACGCACAACACCTTGCCGCATATCCAAAGCAAACCGAAGCCAAAGATCAATTGATGAATCCAACTTGGCACATTCACGCTGGCAATCCACCTGCGCCTGAATCAGGCGGCGTGAACTTCTCGCTGCTGCTGAACCTCGCAGCCGTCGCCAACACGGAAGACAAGTCCGTGATGTGGGCCTTCCTGCAACGTTATATGCCGGAGATGAGCCCGGCCACGCATCCACGTCTGGATTCTCTCGTGGGCTATGCCATCAGCTACTATCAAGATTTTGTAAAGCCAGCGAAACAATATCGTCTGCCCACAGAAGAAGAGGCCAAAGCTCTCACTGACCTTTCAGCAGCCTTGGTGGTTCTTGCTGAAGGTTCGACCCCCGAAGCCATCCAGTCGCAAGTCTACAACATTGGTCGCCGCGAACCTTACACCACAACCCAAAAAGATGGTTCAATCGGCGTTGCGCAGACCTGGTTCAACATGTTGTATCAAGTGCTGCTGGGCGAAGAACGCGGGCCGCGGTTCGGGTCGTTCACAGCACTCTATGGCATTGCGAACACAAGAGCCCTGATCGAGAAAGCTGTGCGGGGCGAATTGGTAAAAGGTTGATCTACACGTTTCTCCCAACTTGCGCCTCTCCCTTGATTCTACCGCTCTCCCCTTCTTGATGAAAAAAGGTCCTCACCCTGAGGTGCATCGCCCTCTTGCGATGCCTCGAAGGGTGCGCCACAGGCTCTACTCCCCACAACATCAAAAATATTCCCAAACACCCCTTGACATTGTTCTTTATATGTTCCAACTGTCGTTCATGCCCTCCCAAACGGGATCCAGTTCATGACGGTGAACCGGATGGGGGTGCTGCGGGCTTTAGGGGGCGGTTGACGTGGCCAACCTCAGAAGTTTGCTGGAACACCCCTGCCCTGCCAAGGGTGGGCCATATGTTGTGGGCGTGGTTGTGATCGACTTACGGTTCAGTCTGTTTCATCCCAGTGGGAAGATCGATCTCTGGTTTTAAAGTTCGCGTGCGCGTCTCGTCAGAGCCGCCAGGGAACACCAAAGGCATCGCAGACGCGACAGATGTTTCAGCTCAAATCCCGCAAAACGCGCAATGGGGAGACCCAAAGCACATAATCGCGACTTTAAGCCAGTCGCATTCCGCCGAGGGTCTCCTCGCGCGTCCCGAATTGCCCCGGGGTCAAGCGGGTGAACAAGACCGCATAGACGCGGTCCCACAAAGCCACATCTGTGTCTGAATTGCTTTTTCCCCTTCACTTGCCTTTGCAGGTCAACCATGTTCAACAGCGCGTCATGCCCGATCAAGCCACACCCCGCCTCTCACTTTTTCCCGCCATCGAACCTTACAAACGTGGGCGCTTGCAGGTTTCAGAGCTGCACGAAGTCTATTTCGAGTGCTGCGGAAACCCTGTGGGTACGCCTGTTGTTGTGTTGCACGGTGGTCCCGGGGGCGGCTCTTCGCCGACGTTGCGGCGGTTTCATGATCCGGCGCGTTACAACATCATTCTGTTTGACCAGCGCGGTTGCGGCAACTCCACGCCGCATGCCTGTCTCACCGACAATACGACATGGCATCTGGTGGCGGATATGGAGTTGCTTCGGTTGCATCTGAATATCGAGAGCTGGCAGGTGTTTGGCGGATCATGGGGATCAACGCTGGCCTTGGCCTATGCGCAGTCGCATCCAACGCGGGTTAGAGAGCTGGTGCTGCGTGGCATCTTCGCCATTCGTGACTGGGAAGTGCGCTGGCTCTATCAGGACGGTGCTGGCCGTTTGTTTCCGGAGGCCTTTGACGACTTCACCTGTCTTATTCCGGAAGGTGAACGACATGATTTGATCACCGCCTATCACAAGCGGCTGCATGATCCCGATGAAGCGACACGCATAAAATATGCCAAGGCCTGGAGTCAGTGGGAGGGCAGTTGCCTCACACTGTTGCCAAATCCGGAGCGGGTGACGCAATTTGGCGAGGACCGTTTTGCCACGGCTTTTGCAGCCATTGAATGCCACTACTTTGTCAACAAGGGTTTCATGGCCCGTGACGGCGCATTGCTCGATGCTGTGTCAGTTATCAGCCACCTGCCGGGGACCATTGTGCACGGGCGATATGATGTGGTGACGCCGGTTGCGACGGCGTTTGATCTGTCGAAGCTGTGGCCCAAGGCAGAATTGGTGATTGTGGCGGATGCCGGGCACAGTGCGGTTGAGCCGGGAATCACGGATGCGCTGGTGCGGGCGACGGATCGATATGCTGCGACATGACCAAAAATCAGGCAGTCATGTTGCACTGCGTGAAGTGTCTCAAAACACCCAGCTGTTTGATTCCATCAATAGCTTAGCCTCTTGGTTGGCCGCAAAATCGCCTTGAAATGGTCAATCCATGGCCTTGCCACGGTGACCTTCCCGCCCCGATTGGCTGGCACTTTTTACTCAGAAACAGCGGGGGATCGAGACGGGAAAAGCGGCGCAAATAATTGCTTTCACAGCTTTTTTTACTCTTTCTCCAACTCAGAAATTGATCCGCTTTGGGCTCTTGTCGCCGTCCCGAGCTCCAAGCGGATCATGCGGGCCCGTTCTGACCGGTTGCGGTTGGAGCGGGCCTTTTTCTTGCGTAAATCGGCACTAGGAACAAAACGCGAATATGCTAGAGTCTCGCTCATGACACTTGATTCCACACTCTTCACCCTTGGTGGCCACGCCTTCACGCTGTTTGAAATCGGTTCGGCATTGGCGTTGCTGGTGTTGGTTTTGTTGGTTGCAGCGGTTGTGATGGTATGGCGCAATTCGGTTGGACGCATGCAGGAACAATCGGATGCGCAACGCCGCACGGCTGAACTGGAATTGCGATTGGCAGAGCTTTCGGGATCGCTGCAGAGTTTTGCCTCGCAGGCGCAAGGCAACACGGTGCATTTGCAGCGCACGCTGGATGAGCGACTGGATGCTGTAGGCCAGCGCGTAGGGGTGGGATTGCATGAGCAGGCGGAGCGCACGGCGCTGTCGCTGGGGCAGTTGAATGAACGCCTTGCGGTGATTGATGCGGCGCAGAAGAATATCACTTCGCTTTCAACCGAGATGGTGAGCCTGAAAGATATTCTGAACAACAAGCAATCGCGTGGAGCCTTCGGCCAAGGCCGCATGGAGGCGATCATCAAGGATGGTTTGCACGCGTC
>JANPCL010000140.1:0-29457 GCA_031430915.1 Hyphomicrobiales bacterium | reverse complement strand
CGTTGTGGCGTTCCACGTCTTCGGGGTTGCGGCCACGGGTGGACACGACTTCGCCCTTCTCAAGGAAGGCATCTGAGACCGAGACTGCTTGCAACAGCAGGCCGCCGGGGTTGTTGCGCAGGTCAAGGATATAGCCTTTGACCTTGCCGTTGGATTTCTTATCGAGTTCGTTGATGGCCTTGGTCAGACCAATGTCGGACTGCTGGGTGAAGGACGACATGCGAATGTAACCCACATCATCGCCTTCCATGTTGAACTTCACAGATTCAACCTTGATGATGTCGCGCACCACCTTGACATCGAACGGGTCCTTGCCCTTCCGGACAATCAGCAGGTTGACGGCTGCGCCCACAGCGCCGCGCATTTTGTCCACGGCTTCATTCAGGGTGAGGCCTTGCACTTCAACGCCGTCAATCTTGGCGATGAGGTCATTGGCCTGGATGCCTGCTTTCGCAGCAGGTGTGCCGTCATAGGGGGCGACGACCTTGACCAGACCATTTTCCATGGTGACTTCAATGCCGAGGCCGCCAAACTCACCGCTGGTCTTCTCGTTCATGTCCCTGAAACTGTCGGCATCCATGTAGCTGGAATGGGGGTCAAGCGAGGTGAGCATGCCGTTGATGGCATTCTCGATCATTTTCTTTTCATCGGGCACTTCCACATAGTCAGCCCGCACCCGGTCAAACACATCACCGAACAGGCCCAGCAGCTTGTAGGTGTCAGCTTTGCTGGTGGCGGCGTTGGCGCCTCCCCAGGCCTGCATCATGACAGCAGCTGAAACTGCGCCTGCGAGAACCAAGCCTGTTGCCTGAAGGGTCGATTTGAAATTCATCTCATTGCCTCTTGTCTGTTGCCAATCCACCAGGGGGTAGAATCGACGGGGTCTCCGTTTTTCCTCAGTTCCACATATAACACGGGAGCTGTCAAATCAGTGAGGCCATTTGACATGGCCACACTGCCTGCTTTGTTACCCATAACTCCTAACGGCTCACCCGCCTTGACGGATTGCCCATGGGCCGTATTCACTTGCTCCAAGCCTGCAAGCAGTACCAGATAACCTTCGCCTGGATTGACGATGACCATCTGGCCGTAGCTTCTGAACTTGCCTGCAAATTCAATTTTTCCCGTGACGGGAGACACAACCTGGGCCTGTTTGGCCGTGGCGATGAGCATGCCTTCGATGGGGGTGCCAAGGCCTGAGTCCTCGCCGAAACGCCTGACGATGTCGCCTTGGGCGGGATAGGTAATCAGGCCCTTGGATTTGGAAAAGGCCACTTGCGGCACAAGGCTGGCGGCTTTCAGCTTTTGTTCGAGCTCTTCACGGGCTTTGACCTCGGCGGTTTGTTTCGCTGCTGCCTCGGCTCTTTCCATCTCGAGGGTGGCGAGAAGCTGTTTCAGACTGGTGGCTTTGAAGGCGAGGTCTTCGGCATGGTTACGTTCAGCATCGAGATCGTGCTGGGACGCGAGGGCAAGGGCTTTCTTCTCGGCGATCAAAGCGCTGATGTCGGTGCGGCTGGCGGTGAGGGCTTGCATGGCCTCGTCATGTTGGCGGGCTTCGTCGTCCAGCCTGGTGCGCAGGTTTGCCAGGTCTGTCAACTGGTCATGCAGTTGTTGGGCGGTCGCCCGCATTTCAGGTATTATGGTTCCAAAGAGCATGGCCCCACGCAGGGCACCCAATACATCATTGGGAGCGACAACGAGGGCAGGTGGTGGGTTCTGGGACAGGCGTTGCAGGCCGGCCAAAACTTCCGCCATCACATCCTGTTGTGAGGCGAGATCAAGGCTGATCCGGGCGATTTCGTCCTTGAGTTTGAGCTGGCGCTTTTCGACAAGGGCGAGTTTGCGCTCCTGAACTGTGGCTGTTTCTGCCAAGGCCACCAGTCGATCCGACAGGGTATTCTGCTCATCCACCGCAGCTTTGGCCTGCGCCAGCAGTTCGGCCTGCCGGGTGGTCGAAGCCGCGATCTCCTGCTCGACGGCCAACACTGCATCCGGCGTCGGCGCTTCGGCCATGGCCAATGGCGCTGACGCCACGAGGGCAGTCAGGCCAAGTGCGCGCAGACCGGGAAGCAGTTTCATCAGCAAAAAAATGGCGGTGACCCGTGTTCAAATTGGGGCCAAGCACGGAAATGTGATTCAGGCCCTGTGGTAGGGATGATTAACGATAATGGTGACTGCCCGGTAAATTTGCTCAAACAACATCACACGCAGCAAGCGGTGCGGGAAGGTCATGGGCCCAAAACTCAGTGTTTTGAAAGCTTTGGCGCGCGTTTCGGGGGCATGACCATCAGGGCCACCGATCAGGAAACTCAGGTGTTTGGTTCCGAGATTGGCCTGTTGTTGCAGCAAAGCTGCAAACTCTGCGCTGGACAGAGCTTTGCCTCGCTCGTCCAAGGCAATTGCCAAAGCGTCAACTGGCACGGCTGACCATAGGCGTTTGGCCTCCTCGGCTTTGCGCAAGTCAACCGAGGCGGCCTTTGATTCCGGCCAGTCCTGCACCGTGAAACCGGTGAGACCCGCGTTACGGCCAAGTGCTGGTACGCGTTGCTCATAGTCTGCTGCCATCGCCTTTTCAGGACCTGATTTCAGCAGACCAATGGCGGCAACCGCAATTTTCATTCGGGAACGTTGGCGGCCCAGAGTTTTTCCAGATTATAGAAGCTGCGCACTTCAGGCCGGAAGACGTGGATAATCACGTCGCCTGCGTCCACCAGTACCCAGTCACATTGGGGGATGCCTTCAATACGGATGTTTTTGAAGCCGTGCTTGGCCAGTTCGTCCACCACCTGATCGGCAATGGCGTTGACATGACGGCCCGAGCGGCCCGATGCCACCACCATGGTGTCGGCGATGGTGGATTTGCCGCTGAGGTCCATGGCGACCACCTGTTCGGCCTTCGCATCATCCAGCTGCTTCAACACGGCCGTGATGACGGGGGGCCAGACTGGTGCAGCTGGTTTGGCGACGCGTGGCTTTTTAACCGGAGCTGTTGCCAAAACCTTGGCGGCACGTTTGGCTTTGCGTTCCGCCGTCTTCGTCTGCTTTACAGCGGCGCCTGGTGCGGCAACGACTTTTTTTGCTACCAGCTTTTTTGCAATCGGTTTTTTGACAGCTGGTTTGACAACCGTTTTTTTGATTGCCGGTTTTTTTACTGCAATTTTTTTAGCTGAAGTTTTTTTGGCTGCGGGTTTGGTGACGGCCTTCTTCGGAGCTGATTTTTTAATGGCGGGCTTCACCACTTTTTTGGCCGCCACTTTTATCACGGGTTTGCGAATGGCTTTTTTCGCCACGGCTTTGACAGCTTTTTTGGCGGTCTTCTTCACAGCAGCCTTCGGAGCTTTCTTGCTGGCTTTCGCTGCAACTTTCTTGACGGCTTTGTTGGCGACTTTTTTCACAGGCTTTTTCAGGGCGATATTCCTTCGATGGCGGATATTGAATTTGAGTGTGTCTTAGGCTTTGCGGGCCTTTGCTTCAAGTCGTGGTTTTACGGCGTTTACGGATGGAAGTGGAACTCTCTTTTCGCAGCGGCATGGTGATGAAACACCAGGCAGGAAGATTTGCATCAACAACAGCGGCAGGAGAATTGATGCGCCGTGCAGCAAGTTTGGTGGCAGCAGGACTGCGCAAGGCCTTGATCGAATAGCCAGGCCGTGCAAGCACAGCAAGCGGCACGGTTTTTACAATGTTCTGCCAATGGTGCCAGCGATGCAGTGAAGCCAGACTGTCTGCACCCATGATCCAGACAAATTTCGTGTTGCGTGAAAGCTGCTTGAGGCGTTGCAGGGTTTCCTCGGTGTAGCGGGTGTGCATTTGCTGTTCGATGTCGGTGACAACAAAGCGGGGATGATTTGCAATGCGTTTCGTGTAGGCAAGACGCTTGTCATACTCATCAATGATTGCCGGATCCTTCAATGGGTTCTGCGGTGACACCAGCCACCACACCCAATCCAGCTGCAAGTGTTTCAGCGCATAGAGAGCGACCATGAAATGACCCCGGTGTGCGGGGTTGAACGAGCCGCCAAACAGGCCAATGCGCTGGCCAGACCCATGGGGTGGCAGCTTCAACATCAGGGTCTGATCTGCCCGGTGCCGCGCACCTGATATTTGAATGTGGTGAGCTGCTCCACACCCACGGGGCCGCGCGCGTGCATCTTGCCGGTGGCAATGCCGATTTCAGCACCAAAGCCAAATTCGCCACCGTCTGCAAATTGGGTGGAGGCATTGTGCAACACAATGGCGGAGTCGACTACGTTCAAAAATGTTTCAGCTGTGGCCGTATTGGCGGTAATGATCGCGTCTGTGTGCTGGGACCCGTATCTGGCGATATGGTCCATGGCCTCATGCACGCCATCCACCACTCGGATGGAGATGATGGCATCGAGATATTCGGTATGCCAGTCTTGTTCCGTGGCGGCTTTGACGTGAGCGCCGGCGGCCTGCACTGTTGCATCACCACGAATTTCGCAACCCGCATCACTCAGTGTACGGATCAATTTTGGCAAAATGGCGTCGGCCACAGGTTTGTCCACGAGTATGGTTTCTGCTGACCCACAGACACCTGTGCGCCGCATTTTTGCGTTGAGCACGATGCTGTTGGCCATTTCAGGATCGGCATCCCGATCCACGAACACATGGCAAATGCCTTCGAGGTGACCGAAGACGGGAACACGCGCATCGGCTTGCACCCGAGCTACAAGGCTTTTGCCACCCCGTGGGACAATAAGGTCGATTGAGCCGTTCAGCCCTGTCAGCATGTCACCCACGGCGGCGCGATCAGCGGTGGGGACCATTTGAATGCAATGAGGATCAAGACCTGCATCGGTGAGGCCGCGCGACAAGCAATTGGCGATGGCGGTTGACGACTGGAAACTGTCGGAACCACCGCGCAGGATGGCGGCATTGCCGGACTTCAGACACAGTGCACCGGCATCCGCTGTCACATTGGGGCGGCTTTCGAAAATAACTCCGATGACGCCGATGGGAACGGCCACGCGGGAAATCTCCATGCCGTTCGGCCTTGTCCACTTTGCCTGGACCTTGCCTACAGGATCGGGCAGGGCAGCGATATCTTCAAGTCCTGCGGCCATGGCTTCAATGCGCTCAGGAGTCAGCGTCAGGCGATCCAGGAACGACGCTTTCAAGTCTTTCTGCCGTGCGGCTTCTAGATCACGGCTGTTGGCCGCAAAAATGATTTTGTTGTCGGCGCGAATAGCTTTTGCCATCGCATGGAGTGCGGCATTGCGTTGTGAGGCTGGTGATGTGGCAAGGCTCCGGGTAGCGGCGCGGGCCTGTTTCCCCACATCCTGCATCACATCCAACATCACTTTTCTCCCGTCATCATCACGAGATCGTCGCGATGGATAATTTCGTCTCGGCCAGCTGCTCCAAGTACCTTCATGATTTCGGCGGATTTCAGGCCTTTGATCTTTTGTGCATCGGTGGAATCATAGGCCACCATGCCACGAGCGATCTCACCCCCGGTTACTGTCACGACACTCACCGTATCACCACGGCCAAACAGGCCGACAATATCCTTCACACCTGCAGGCAACAGGCTTTTGCCTTTGAGAAGTGCACCTTTTGCCCCTTCATCCACAACCAGCCGTCCTACGGGCTGCAAGCTTCCGGCAATCCAGCGTTTGCGCGATTGCATGGGAGAGGCCGATGCCGTGAACCACGTTACGCGTTCGCCGTCCATAATGCGGCGCAGCGGATGTTCCGAATGCCCTGATGCAATCACCATGTTGCAGCCCGCCCCCAGCGCGATCTTGGCTGCTTCGATTTTGGTGATCATGCCGCCGGAGCCAACGCCGCTGACTGGCTTTCCCGCCATGGCTTCGATTTCGGGGGTGATCTCTTTGACTTCGGTGATGAACTCTGCGCCCTTTTGATTGGGTGGCGCGGAATAGAGCCCATCGATGTCAGACAACAGCACCAGACAATCCGCTGACATCATGGAGGCTACGCGGGCTGCAAGCCTGTCGTTGTCGCCATAGCGGATTTCTGACGTGGCGACGGTATCGTTTTCGTTGATGACGGGAACAGCTCCCTGTTCCAGCAGGGTTGTGAGAGTGGCGCGGGCATTCAAATGACGGCGGCGTTCTTCAGTATCGTTAAGCGTGACCAAGATTTGTGCCGCAACAATATCACGCGCCTTCAGTTCCTCGGCCCAGGCTTGGGCAAGCGCAATCTGGCCCACGGCCGCGGCAGCCTGGCTCTGTGGCAATTCCAGTTTACCTTTGGCAAAGCCCAGTTTGAATCGCCCCAGAGCTATGGCACCCGAAGAGACGAGAATGATGTCAGCGCCTTTGGCCTTGAGGGCAGCCAAGTCATCGACAAGCGACGTCAGCCAGGCCTGTTTCACGGACCCGGTTTTCTGCTCGACCAGAAGCGCAGAGCCAACCTTGATGACAATGCGCTTGGCCTTGGCAAGGCGGTTGATCAAGGTTTCCACTCTTCCACGGCTTTTGTTGATGCAAAACCACGCGTATTCGCCTTGGTGACAATGGTCATGATCTTGCTCATAAGTTTGGCAGTGTCCTTGGAGGTGGCAGCAGAGATCAGCGTCGGCTTGATCTTCACCTTGGTTTCGAAGCTCTTGATTTTCTTTTCCAAGGCCTTGTCATCAATCGCATCTATCTTGTTGAAACACACGATCTCGGGCTTTGCCGCCAGCAGTTCGCTGTATTCCTTCAACTCATTGCGCACGGTGCGATAGGCAGCGACAGGATCGTCGCCCGTGACATCAATCATGTGAATGAGAATGGCGCAGCGCTCGACGTGACCAAGAAAGCGGACGCCGAGGCCAGCGCCTTCATGGGCGCCTTCGATGAGGCCTGGAATATCAGCAAGAACAAAACTGTTTTCATTGGCACGGACCACGCCCAACTGTGGGTGCAGAGTCGTGAAAGGGTAATCGGCGATCTTTGGGCGCGCTGCCGAGACCACCGACAGCAGGGTGGATTTCCCGGCGTTGGGCAGGCCGATGATGCCGGCATCGGCAATCAGTTTGAGGCGCAGCCAGATCCAGCGTTCTTCGCCTTCCTGGCCCTGGTTGGCGTGGGTGGGGGAGCGATTGGTGGCTGACTTGAAATAATGATTGCCAAAGCCGCCGTTGCCGCCCTTGGCGACACGGTAGCGTTGGCCGGGTGTGGCCAGGTCCGCCAAAACGGTTTCGCCGTTCTCGTCAACAATTTCGGTTCCCGCCGGGACTTTCAACACAATATCCTCGGTTGAGTTTCCGGCGCGCAAGCGGCCCATGCCATGACCAGCGGTGCGCACCTTGAAATGTTGCTGGTAGCGATAGTCGATCAGCGTGTTGAGGTCGTTGGCGGCCTCCGCCCAGACGTCACCACCGGTGCCGCCATCACCGCCATCGGGTCCGCCGAATTCAATGAATTTCTCACGACGGAACGACACGGCACCGGCTCCGCCGTTTCCTGCGCGTACATAGATTTTTGCTTCGTCGAGAAATTTCATCATGTCGTCCTGTTTGTCTCGCGGGTCCATACATGAAGTCGGGGCGAAGTTGAACACCTAGCTTTCATGTATCGCACGAGGGGGTTGAGATGATGATTCATGCGGTTCGCGATGTGCATTTAAACCTTGAATCAACCCCTTGATTTTGAAGCAATATCGCCTCGAAATACTTTTGATTGAAACACATTGTCGCCACAATTGACCTCTTAACGGTCCTTCTTCCCTGACAACGGCGTTCGCGAAGAAACCAGGTTCCACACTTTGGTGGGGCGGGCGAGTGACGAGCTGTCTGCAAACGTAAGGAGTTACAAGGAATGAAAATGAAACTTTTGGCCGGACTTTCTGCGGCCTTTCTGGCAACTGCCCTTCTGGCCAGTTCTGCCCAAGCTGAAAATTGCCATGATTATGGTACCTGTGCTGCGGTCAAACAAGTGAAGAAACAGCGCCATGCAGGTGTTCACAAGGTCAAGCGGCACAAAGCAGTTCGCACAGCTTCCACTCTGCGCCTTTCTGGCAAGCGGGTACGTTCGCGTGCGGCCCTTGCCGCACAGGCAGGCATCCCCCGCAATCGCGGTCGCGTGGTTGCCCTCATCACATCCATGGCACCAGGCTATGGCGTGCCCACTTGGTTTGCGCTTCGCATTGCCAAGGTCGAATCTGGGTTCAATCCCAATGCCCGTGGTCGGGCTGGTGAATATGGTGTGTTCCAGCTGAAATGCGCCACGGCACGTGGCATTGGCTTTCGCGGCAATTGCGCTGCCTTGCTCAATCCTGCAACCAATGTTCAATATGGTCTGAAACACCTTTCGCTGGCCGTGCGCTCTTCGCGAGGCAACCTGCGGCTGGCAGCGTCAAAGCACAATGGCGGCCTTGGTCGCCGCTCCATGGTGCGAGGCTACGTCAACCGCGTGTTCTGAGTCAGACTTTCCGATTGTGAGGCCGTCCTGTGTTCACAGGGCGGCCTTTTGCTTTTGCCAGTCTGACTTCAGAAGTTGCACGTTGGTCACGGGCACATCGCGCTGCTGTGCCTTTGAAAAGTTGGAACATGCCCCGGTTTTATTAAAGCCGAGACCGAAGAGAATGCGACCTGAAACCGGATTGTCATCGTGGTAGCACGCTACCATTTTGGAGTGACCGCGCTGGACGAAGGCGTGCTCAACCATGGCGCGGGCCGCTTCGGTGCCGTAGCCCTTGCCCCAGACTGCCTCGGACAACCAGTAGCCCAATTCCGCGTCGCTTTTGCTCTCGCTCCATTCGAAGCTGATGATTCCCACCAGTTCCCCGGGCGAGGATTTGATCTCAATGCCGGCAACGCAAGACTGTCCGTCCAATGTCTCCACGAACTCCAGGAAGCTGACAGCATCGTCACGATGGTAAGGAAAAGGTACACGCGCAGTGTTGCGGGTAATGGCGAAATTATTGAGCTCGCGCAGCATGACGTCCGCATCATCCAATGAAAGTGTTCTTAGTAGCAGTCTTGGAGTCTGCAAAATTATTGTCACGTCGGTGTCCTTCAAAATGCAAAGGAGGGCAAGTTGCCTTGCCCTCCCTCGCAGTTCAATTCAGTATTTGAGATGTGACTTATTCAGCAGCCTTGGCGGTGACAACTGAAACCAGTTGCTTGTTGCCCTTGGTGCCGCGGAATTCAACTACACCTGCAACCATTGCATAAATGGTGTGGTCCTTGCCAATGCCAACACCCGTGCCCGGATGCACCTTGGTGCCGCGCTGGCGGATAATGATGTTGCCGGGAATAGCGGTTTGTCCGCCGAACAGCTTGACGCCGAGACGCCGACCTGCGGTATCACGACCGTTGCGGGATGAACCGCCTGCTTTTTTATGTGCCATGGATCAATCTCCTCTGGGGCTCAACTTAGGTACGTGCGCGGTCAGTTTTGGCGCGGGGTGGTTTGCCAGCCAGGAGTTCCTGGGCCTGTTCAATCCATTCCTCACGGGCAAACCGACCCTTTTGCTTCAGATGGGTTTCAGCGGCTTCGATCTGTTCTGCCGTCATGGCAGCGATCGATGCAAAGGTGTTGTAACCCAGTTCCCGCATGCCAGCTTCCATCTTGGGGCCAATGCCGCCAACCAGGGAGATGTCATCGGACTGGCCGTCGCCCGCAGGTGTCGCGAGCGCAGCAGCTTCGGCTTTTGGAGTTTTCGCCTTGGCTTCTGCCTTGGCACCACCTGTAAGAATATCAGTGATGGTCACGGAGGTCAGCAACTGACGGTGACCGTTACGCCGGCGGTAATGCTTGCGGCGGCGCTTCTTGAAAATATAGACCGTGTCGGCCTTTTCCTGGGCGGCGATTTCACCAACCACAGTGGCACCGGCCACGAACGGAGCACCGATATCAACGGTGCCACCATTGGCGACCACCAGGACGGCGTCGAACACCACTTGGTCTCCGGCGGCGCCTTCGAGCTTTTCAATCGTAATCTTGTCGTTGGCGGCAACGCGATATTGCTTTCCGCCAGTCTTGATGACTGCGTACATAAACGTCTTCCTTCTTACCCGCGCCCTTCGGAACTGCTTTCATAACCCGTTGAAAAAGCAGATTTCTTTCGATGGTTTACTGGAAACCGGGGTCACCCTCGGACAGCGCAATGATCCCGGAGGAGATGTTTCAACCGGGATTTAGTGGGGGATAAAGCGGAAAGCCTGCGCAAAGTCAAGGATTGCCGTAAGGCCTTACTTCGCAATAGTCCTGTGGGTCACCCGGAAAATCGCTAGCAGAACGATTGCTGCCACGGCATGGCCCAGAACAGTGAAGCACAGGGCTTTCTGGAATTCCGTTGTGCCCATCATGACCTGGGAACGGGCTGCGAAATTCGTCACCATCGCTGCATAGGTCAGGATTACAAAACTTACGGGACCAACGATCATTGGGGGGGCAGAGACAAAGCGCGCCACGATCCAGGCTGCCATGATGCCAAAACCGCACATGGTGTACCACACCACAAATGGCGGGTGCCAAGCGCTGAAGTCCGCCCAGAACCGTAATGTTACATCAAAATAGTGTTCCATTGCATTTCCCCTTTGCGCATCATCACCCGGTAACCTTGCCAAATCATTGCATGGAGGGCGAAAGGCAAAGACTATTCGGTCTTGCGGTTAACAATTCCTTTGCGACCCAGCCGGTTCAGGCGCACCAGTTCCAGCACACGGTTCAACTCGCCACCGGCAATCAATACCAGGGCGGCGAGGTAAACAAAGAACATGATGATGAAGATGCCGGACAGCGAGGCATACGTCGAGGTGAAGCTGTTGAAGCGCGTGAGCCAGATGGAAAAGGCGTAGGCCATAACCATCCAACACACCACGGTGAACCATACGCCTGGCAAAACATGGCGGAAAATAAGGCGTTTGGCTGGCAACAGCCGGTGGGCCGCATGGACGCCAATCAACATCAAGAAGACAGCGAGGGGATAGCGCCACTGTTCCACATTGGAGAATTGTGGGGGAAAACTCCCCGTCACATCGGTCACGATCCGCACGAAGACTGGATAGACCACCACCAGCAGCGACAGAGCTAGAAATAGGATGGCGCTGCCAATGACGCCGCAGATGCTGAGCAAGTACAGCTGCCAGCTTTTGCGGGTCTCAATGACGTCATAGGCCCGGTTCAGACAGACCCTGACACTGTCCACCCCAGCCATGGCACTCCAGATGGTGAGAAGCGCTCCTATACTGAGGAAATCTACACGTGGAACTGTGAGAATGGAGCGGATTTCCCGTGCAATGGGCGACACCACCTTGTCAGGGGCTACACTCAGGAGAAGCTGGACTGTATGTTCGACCCAGGCCTCGCTGCCGACAAAACCGGCAAGGGCAGTCAGGAAAATCAGAAAGGGAAAAATCGAAAACATCATGCGGAATGCAATGTTTCCGGCTAGTGGCAAAGCTTCATCGGCGCCAAGTCGGCGTGCCGTTTCCCATGCCAAGCCGGGCAAGGATATTGTGTTCGTGGGATCGGGTTTTGAAGGAAGGTCAGCCATTGGTTGCAACTGGTATTAGCAGCACCGACGGCATTTGCAAAAGTCAGGACTAGACGTTTGCATTGGCGCCTTTGCGCAGGCGGTCCAGCGTTTCAGTCGCCCTGTCGCGATGGGCTTGGGTGACGTGGGATTTCACCAGAGTCAAAGCCGTCATCAACACAGCAAGATCGTCGGTGAAGCCAAGACCTAATATGACGTCAGGGATGATATCAAACGGTAAAATGAAATAGGCCAGTGCCCCGAACAGGGTGCCCTTCACCTTCAGAGGCGTATTTGAGTCTGCGGCGCAATACCACGCCGCCAACACTTCATCCGCAAAGGGAATGCGGGCGAGGTTTTGTTGCAGCTTGGGCCAGAAGTTGGTGCGGACATTCTGTTCGTCGTTTCCGGCCATTGCGTGTCCTCCGTGAGATCGTTTCTCAATTGGTGGTGACGTGCGCAGGAATCAAGTGCCGCGCTGGGAATACCAAAGGGCGGCCATGAGGATGATGATGGCCGCAAATTGCAAACCGACCCGCCAACGCATGAGGTTTTGTGATCGGCTGGCAGAGCCACCTCGCATCATGTTCCAGAGACCGAGACACAGAATGGCCGCCACGGCAGCAACAGCGAATATTGGCAGATAGGTCATTGGTCTGAAATCCGGTTGATGAAGCTGTCCAGCAGTGATTGAGGCATTATGCGCCTCGCCACAGCAACTATCCATGTAGGTGTTGTCACATAGTAATGCGCAGCCGGGCGGTCTCGTTCCAATGCCAAAATCAACTTGTCCAGCACGGCACGGGCGGGAAGTTTGAATTTTGTAGTACCACCCTTGTCGAGGCGAGCCCTCTGCTTTTCGAACTCCGCCCGGTAGTGGCTGTTAGTCATATCCACGTTGCGTTCAAAGGCGGCGCGGGCGTTTGGTACAAAGTTGCTTTCAATGGGGCCGGGGTTGATGGTGATCACGTCGATGCCGGAGCCCCGCAATTCGAGCCTCATGGTATCCGTCAGGCCTTCGATGGCGAATTTCGAGGCATTGTAGGGGCCACGCCATTTCATCGCGACGAGTCCAAGGACGGAGGAGCACTGGACAATGCGGCCTTTGCCATTGTTGCGCAACAGTGGCAGGCAGGCCCTCGTCAATTCATGCCAGCCGAAAAAATTGGCAGAAAACTGCTCTTCCAGAACGGAACGGCTGATGTCTTCAACAGCGCCGGGCTGGCCATAGGCACCATTGTTGAACAGGGCATAGAGCTTGCCGCCGGTGCGGCGCGCCACCTCCGCAGCACACGCCTGGACCGATGCGGACTGTGCATAATCGAGGTGCAGGGCTTCCAGCCCTTCGGCTTGCAGCCGTATGACATCCGAAGGCTTGCGCGCTGTCGCAAAAACCCGGTAGCCCCGTTGCTTCAATTCCGTGGCGCAGACGTAGCCGATGCCCGTGGAGCAGCCTGTGATCAAAATGGTTTTTTCACTCATGAGGCTTTGTAGGGTTCAGTCGGGGCTTTGGATAGGGACAGTTTGTCTCGCAAGTTGATCAGGATTTGCCGCAATTGGGCCGGAATTTCAGTGGATTGACAGACGATACGCCATTCGGCAGTTGTTAAGACTTTGGAGGCCATTAATTGGTCATGAGAAACGGCATTTTCACAGCTTTTGCAGCGGCGGCATCGCTTGCGTTCACGGCAGTTGCGTCCTGCGCCCAAGCGCCGGGCAACCCCACATCTCTTGGCGCATCGGGAGATTGGGAGGCTTTCACCTATGAGGCCGAAGGATCGAAGGTGTGTTATGTTTATTCTGCGCCCAAGAAAAGCGAAGCCAACAAGAAGGGTGCAGGCCGGGGACCGATTTATTTCATGGTCACCCATTGGCCCGGCAAAAAGGTTAGAGCGCAGCCTTCGACGTTCATTGGCTATGCCTTCAAGGAAGGCTCTGACGTGAAGCTGACCATTGATACGCGCGATTTCATTCTGTACCCCGTGGACAATATGGCATGGACCGACAAGGCAGAAACCGAACGGGCCATTCTCACCGCAATGAAATCCGGCAAGACCATGAGTGTGTCCGGCACCTCCGCCAAGGGAACAACGACGAAAGACAGCTATTCCCTCTCCGGCATTTCAGCCGCCATGGACACCATTGACGGTGCCTGCAAGTAGGATCCTGCTCGCCGCTTGTTGCTGGCTCGCGTCAAGCGTTGCGGCATTGGCTGGGTGTTCGGCCCTTGAAGCCAAGGGGCAACGTTACACAGCCTGTTCCTATGGTCCGGGAGATGCCGTGCTGGAAGTTCGCAATCTTGATGGCAATGATGAGCCCTATCGCTATCTTGGCTCCCTCGCTTTGGCGGTGGCACAAGACGGGCGCAAGCTGCTGTTTGCCATGAACGCCGGCATGTTCGACGAAAACCAGCGGCCCATCGGTTATTATGTCGAAAACGGCAAACAGATGAAAAAACTGAACCGGCGCAATGGCGGCGGCAATTTTCACCTGAAACCCAATGGCGTTTTCTACATAAAAGACGGCAAACCTGGCGTCATGGAAACAGACGCCTTTGCAAAGTCCGGGATGAAACCAGACTTTGCCTCGCAATCCGGCCCCATGTTGGTCATCAATGGTAAAATCCATCCGAAGTTTTCGGAAACCGGGATCTCGCGCAAATTGCGCAACGGCGTGGGCATTGACGCGGCCGGACGGGCCTATTTCGTAATTTCTGAAAACGCCGTAACCTTCTGGGAGTTCGCCACCCTGTTCCGCGATGAACTCAAAACTGACAACGCCCTGTTCTTCGATGGCTCGGTGTCCAGCCTCTATGCGCCTGAGATCAACCGCAACGACGGCTTCCTGCCGCTTGGCCCTATGGTAGGTGCCGTCGAAATCAAGTAAGGGGCCTCCCTATGACCACAACCCTGATTTCAAATTTACCCGAACGCTACATTCAAAATGACCTGCGCCCGTCACTTGTGGGTTTGTCACGCGACGAGATTGCAGAGATGATGGCGCGCATTGGCGTCACCGAAAAGCAGCGCAAAATGCGGGCGCGCCAGCTCTGGCACTGGATCTACAACAAGGGCATTACCTCCTTTGATCTGATGACGGATATTTCCAAGGACTTGCGCGTCAAGTTGGAAGAAGCCTTCCATGTGGGCCGTCCTGAAATTGTCACCGAACAAAAGTCCTCCGATGGCACCATGAAATGGTTGCTGCGCCTTGCCCCCGATGAACGCGGTATGCGTCAAGAGATCGAAACAGTCTACATTCCAGAAGAAGATCGCGGTACGCTCTGCATATCGTCACAAGTGGGTTGCACGTTGACTTGCTCGTTCTGCCACACGGGCACGCAGGCGCTGGTACGCAATTTGACGGCTGGCGAAATCGTCGGCCAGATCATGCTGGCCCGGGACCGTATCAAGGACTGGCCGGATGAGCTTGCGGCAAACCCCAAGCCACCACTATCCGGTCGTTACATCACCAACGTTGTGTTGATGGGGATGGGGGAGCCCCTCTATAATTTCGACAACGTGAAACAGGCCATGCAGATTGCAAGTGATGGCGAAGGTATGTCCCTGTCAAAGCGCCGTATTACACTGTCGACATCAGGCGTGGTGCCGGAGATTGTGCGGGCGGGAGCAGAAATTGGCACGTCACTTGCCATTTCGCTGCATGGTACAACAGACGACATCCGCAACAAGCTGGTGCCGCTCAACAAGAAATATCCGATCGCCGAGTTGATGAACGCCTGCGCGAGTTACCCTGGTGCATCGAATGCCCGGCGCATCACATTTGAATATGTCATGCTGAAAGGCATCAATGACACGAAGGAAGATGCAAAGCGACTGGTGCGACTGCTGGCGGGGTTGCCAGCGAAAGTGAACCTGATCCCATTCAACCCGTGGCCGGGATCACCTTACGAATGTTCAGAGTGGGATGTGATTGAGGTGTTTGCCGAAATCCTGAACAACGCAGGATATGCGTCACCCGTGCGGACTCCGAGAGGGCGCGATATCATGGCGGCCTGTGGGCAATTGAAGAGTGAGAGTGTGAAAATAAGGGCGAAGGAGCGGTTGGCAATGGAGGCGGGTGTTTGAGTCATGCCGACCACATTCCATAAAGCACTTAATATGCAGTGGGACAGTGCTGCTGTTCCATTGGAGGTGTTTTCAGGGAATGCGAATCTGGTCGTTGACCGTGCGGTAAAGCGCTTCCAGAGATCGCTTCCACAATTTGTGTGGGAAGCTGCGCAACTAGAGGGCAACCCATTCACTTTTCCTGAAGTACAGACGCTGCTTGATGGCGTGACTGTCGGCGGTCGCAAACTTTCGGATGCCCAGCAGATTATTGGTTTGCGAGATTCCATGAGACTGTTGTGCGATGAAGTTTTGTCTGGAACTTTTGCGGCCACCAAAGACATGGCGTGTCGGTTGAATGCCTTAACTGCGCGCGATGAAGCTTTGGAGTGGGGAGTTTTTAGAGGCGAGGGGAAAGAACGTTCGAATGTGAGTGTGAACCTTGGGCCCGTTACGTCTTGGTTGCCAAAGCGTACTGAAGCGGGAGGACAAAACCTGATTGATGCGTTTAACGTTGGCAAGGTTGCTCTGGATAAAGTGTTGCATCCCGTCGAGCGGGCATTCGCCCTCAAACTTTTTATGGCCCGCGAGCAATTTTTCTTTGATGGGAACAAGCGTACTGCCCGCGCCATGATGAACGGTGTTTTGATGAGTAATGGTTTTGACGGAATATCAATCCCCGCGTCCAAACAACTTGCCTATAATCAGGCCATGACCCGGTTCTATCCTTCTGGAGATGCAACAGAAATGATGCAACTGCTCGCGTCGTGTTTCCCCGCATGATCCTCGCCACCTACGCCCTCATCATCAACGCTATCACTTATCTGCTCTTCGGTTTTGACAAGCGTTCCGCCGAGCTAGGCAACTCCCGCATTCCTGAGAAAACCCTGCTGATGGCATCGGCTCTCGGTGGCAGTTTTGGGGCTGTAATGGCGCAGCGACGGTTTCGGCACAAGACGCAGAAGCAGCCGTTCAAGGCTTTGTTGTATGGTATTATCGCTGCACAAATGGCTTTGATTTCAATATATTTCTACGCTTGGTTCTGAAGCATGATCGCTCTCAAACGCTTCCTTGTCATCGTTGTTGCCTGTGTTCTCACGGTTTTTGTTGCGGCTTTAGGGGGCAGTCTTGCCATTGAAGTGACGTCCCTCACTTCCAGTGAATCCATCGCCTTTGTTGCCATCATGGGCTTTGCAGGCATCATCATCGGCATGTTCGCTACCATACCGTCTGTGGTGCTGATCATGATTGCGGAATATTTCGGGATACGGTCGCTTTGGTATTATGCGGCCATTGCCGTTGTTGCCGGAGTGGTGCTGGCCCGCGTGTTTGTGAATGAAACCTGGATGCTTCTGGTTGGTGCGTTTTTGGGCGTGGCGTGTGGGGCTGTGTATTGGGCTATCGCTGGTCGCAAGGCGGGCAGCCTCAAAACCCATGAAAATGCGAAGGCTCAAATCCAATTGCTGCTGTTGTTGGGGGCCACAATTGCTGCCGAGGCCGCACTCTTGTTTGTGTTCATGCGCTAGGCACTTGCGGCGTTTGGCCCCTGCGTGATAGGCGGTTGCCATCATGACAAAACCTTCCATCAAAAAAGTCGTCCTCGCCTATTCCGGTGGGCTTGATACTTCCATCATCTTGAAGTGGTTGCAAACCGAATACCGCGCCGAAGTGGTGACGTTTACGGCTGACCTCGGCCAGGGTGGCGAGTTGGAACCAGCACGCAAGAAGGCCGAGATGCTTGGCATCAAGGAAATTTTCATCGAGGATTTGCGCGAGGAATTCGTGCGGGATTTTGTCTTCCCGATGTTTCGTGCCAATGCGGTCTATGAGGGGGTCTATCTGCTGGGCACCTCCATCGCACGGCCTTTGATTGCCAAACGTCTTGTTGAAATTGCAGCACAGACCGGTGCGGATGCGATTTCACACGGGGCCACCGGCAAGGGTAACGACCAAGTGCGGTTTGAGCTTACGGCCTATGCGCTGAATCCGGATATCAAGATCATCGCACCTTGGCGCGAGTGGGAATTCAAGTCGCGTACTGATTTGATTTCGTTTGCTGAACAACACCAGATCCCCGTCTCCACCGACAAGCGCGGCGATGCGCCGTTCTCGGTTGATGCGAACTTGTTGCACTCTTCATCCGAAGGCAAAGTGCTGGAGGATCCGTGGGAGGAAGCACCTGAGTTTGTGTATCAGCGCACCATTGCGCCTTGGGATGCGCCTGATACGGCGACCGATATCGAGATTGCTTTCGAGAAGGGCAACCCCATCGCCATCAACGGCAAGGCCATGTCGCCTGCCACGATTTTGACGGAACTCAATCGTCTCGGTCATGACAATGGCATTGGCCGTCTGGATCTTGTGGAAAACCGTTTCGTTGGCATGAAGTCGCGCGGCATTTATGAAACGCCGGGCGGCACGATTTTGCTGGCGGCGCATCGCGCCATGGAATCCCTCACACTCGACCGTGAAGCGGCACATCTCAAAGACTCGTTCATGCCGCGCTATGCCGAACTGATCTACTACGGTTTCTGGTTCTCGCCTGAACGTGAAATGCTGCAAGCCATGATCGACAAGTCGCAGGAGCATGTTGAAGGCGTTGTGCGCCTCAAGCTCTACAAGGGCAATGTGATTGTCAGTGGCCGCAAGAGTGCGAAGTCACTCTACAAGAACGACCTCGTGACCTTCGAAGATGACCGTGGGGCCTATGATCAGAAAGATGCGGCAGGCTTTATCCGCCTGAACGCATTGCGCCTGCGCACCCTCGCGGCCCGCAAGCGGATCAACTGAAACGCCACTCCATGGCGTTCCGGTAGATCTCACCGGGACGCAGGATGGAGGAGGGGAAATTCGGGTGGTTCGGTGCATCGGCCACATTTTGCGGTTCGATGGCGAAGGCCTCAGCGCGGTTTAATGCACCGTCAGGCCCCAGCGCTGTGCCGTCGCCGTTCCAGTGAATGGCCGTGTACATTTGCAACACGCCTTCGCTTGTCCAGACATCCAGTGTACGGCTTGAAACGGGATCTCGCATGGTCATGGCTCGCTTCATGTCGCCGCGTTTGCCATCGAGCAGATAGGCGTTGTCGTAGTCTTCGTTGATGGTGCGGGCCTTGCGGAAGTCCCAGCGGGTATTCGCCACATCCTTGATTTCACCCAAGGGCAACAGCAATTCGTTCAACGGAAAAAATTTCTGTGCGGGGATCATCAACTCGTGGCCCAGAATGGAACCGCCTCCCGCCATGTTCCAATAGGCATGGTTGGTGAGGTTGCACACGGTGGGCTTCGTCGTGCGGGCCGTGATCACCAGCGAGAGCGTGTTGCCATCCAGCGCATAAACAGCCTTCACCGTCAAACTGCCGGGAAAGCCTTGGTCGCCGTCGGGTGACTCCAGCATGAAGGTTATGCGGTTGGCATCGCGGATGTAGTCCCAGTTCCGCGTGGCAAAACTGTCAGGGCCACCGTGCAGTTGATGCATACCCATGTTCGGCGTCACGTTGATTTTCTCGCCATCCAGCATGAAAGACGCGTTGGTGATGCGTCCGGCATGGCGGCCGCACAGAACGCCAGAATAGAGGTCGCCCTTGAGCACTTCATTTTCGACAACGTTGCCAAAGACGGTCTCAACGCCGTCAACCACGCAAGATACCAGTCGCGCACCCTTGGGGTGGAGGGTGACGGTGGTGGAGGATGATTTGAGTTGCAGCATTATGCGAGTGCCTGCAACTCAGCCAGAATCGCATCGCCCATTTGTTGGGTGTTGGTGTTTGCGGAAATGTCTCCTGCGATGTCTTTTGTGCGCAGGCCTTTGGCCAGTACGGCGGAAATGGCCTGGTCCAGCTTGTCCGCCCACTCGCCCATTCCCAACGAATAGCGCAGGGCCATGCCAAAGCTTGCAATCATGGCAATGGGGTTTGCGGCACCTGTGCCTGCAATATCAGGGGCCGAGCCATGTACGGGCTCATAGAGCGACTTGCGGCGTTTGGTTTTCGCGTCAGGCGCACCCAGTGAGGCCGATGGCAACATACCGAGTGATCCCGTCAACATGGCCGCCACATCCGACAGCACATCACCAAACAGATTGTCGGTGACGATCACATCATATTGCTTGGGCCAGCGCACCAATTGCATGGCGCAATTGTCGGCCAGCACATGTTCCAGTGCAATGCCCGGATATTCATTGGCATGGACGCGTGTCACCACTTCGTTCCACAACACACCTGTCTTCATTACATTGCGTTTTTCAGCGGATGAAACTTTGCCCTTTCGTGTCAAGGCCAGGTCAAAGGCCACGCGGGCAATGCGTTCAATTTCAAAGGTGTCATAGACCTGTGTGTCGATGCCGCGCTTCTGGCCATTGCCCAGATCGGTGATGGTCTTGGGTTCACCGAAATAAACCCCGCCCGTAAGTTCGCGCACGATGAGAATATCCAATCCCTCAACCACGTTCTTTTTCAACGAAGAAGCATCAGCCAGTGCCGGATAGCAAATCGCGGGCCGCAAATTGGCAAACAGGCCCAAGTCTTTTCTCAGGCGCAACAGGCCTGCCTCTGGCCTCACATCATAAGGCACCTTGTCCCACTTCGGCCCGCCGACGGCGCCGAACAACACGGCGTCCGCCGTCTGTGCCTTGTGCATGTCGGCATCAGACACCGCTTTGCCATGGGCATCATAAGCCGAACCGCCGACGAGGCCCTGATCGGTTTCGAAGGTAGCAATACCTTGTGCACCCAACCAGGCAACGATCTTTTTAACCTCCGTCATCACTTCAGGACCGATGCCGTCACCGGGCAAATAAAGAAGGTTGTAGGAAGCCATAAAAAACGCCCTCAAAAATGATGTGTCTCGAAGGCGTCGGATTAGCGTTTCAGGTGTTGGAACACAAGTGTCAGGCGATCCTGCCACCTGCCTGCTTGGTTACCACAACCACTGCCGGGCGCACCGGCATGTCGGGTTTGAAATCGGGCCAGCGCGTGGCCGGCGTTTCAAATGTGGCAAGGCCTGCATCACCTGGATGCTGCACGGACAGGAACATGGCCTGGGCATCGGGCGTGAACTGTGGTCCGCACATTTCGGCACCGACGGGAACCCTGAAAAACAGCTTTGACGTGCCGCGCATCTCGCCTTCTGTTTCGACAGCCCAGAGACCATCGGTACGGCCTGTCTTTTTCTGGTCGTTGCCATCTGTCGCCACCCAGAGCCTGCCATCAGCATCAACGGCGCAATTGTCGGGCATGCCGAACCAGCCATTCTTGGTAGTGGCGGACGAGAAGCTAGCGCCGACTTCGGCGATGGATGGATCGCCACATTTCAACAGGATATTCCATTTGGATTTCATCGACGCGAAGTCACCGTCCGTTTCAGTGATCTCGATGATGTGCCCGAAAGCATTGTCAGCGCGCGGATTGGCAGCATCTTCTGCGCCAGCCTTGCGCTTGTTGTTGTTGGTCAACATGCAATAGACCTTGCCGGTTTTAAGGTTTGGCTGCACATCCTCCGGGCGATCCATCTTGGTGGCACCCAAGAGGTCTGCGGCGCGACGAGCCTCGATCACCACATCTGCTTGCGACTGAAATCCATTCTCGGTGTTGAGTGCGCCTTGGCCAAATTCGAGCGGTAACCAGTCCACACTGCCTTCGGCATTGAAGCGCGCTACATAAAGCGTGCCATCATCCAGCAAGTTCATGTTTGCGGCACGATCTGCAGCGTTGTAGGTGCCGCGGGTGACGAACTTATACACATAGTCAAAGCGTTCATCGTCGCCACAATAGAGCACCACGCGGCCATCCTTGTTGACAACGCTCTCGGCTCCTTCATGCTTCATGCGGCCCAAGGCCGTGCGCTTCTTTGGTGTAGAGGTGGGGTCCAAGGGATCGACTTCCACCACCCAGCCGAAACGGTTGGGTTCGTTGGGATTTTTTGACACGTCAAAGCGTGCATCGAATTTTGACCAGACATATTCTCCGGCTGGCACACCATAACGCTTGTGGTTGGCGGCTTCCTTGCTGTCGGCAGCGAGTGCACCGCCGAAGTAGTTGTTGAAGTTTTCCTCAGCCATCAGATAAGTGCCCCAGGGCGTGACTCCGCCTGCGCAATTATTGATGGTGCCCAGAACCTCCTTGCCCGTTGCATCAGCCGTTGTCTGCAAGCGCGCGTGGCCCGCTGCAGGACCCGTCACTTCCATTTTGGTGCCGACGTGAATGCGGCGGTTCAGTTTCCCGTCTAGTACAGGCAACCACTTGCCATCTTTTTTGGCAATCTCAACTATGGTGCCGCCATGGGCCGCCATTTCAATGGCCACCAGTTCTGGGGTGTACTCGCCAAGCTTCACCTTGTCTTTGCCTTCGTCGTCTTTGCCGATGGTGGCCCAGTTCGGAAACATCAATTCGGCATTGGTGTATTCATGGTTAACCACCAGAAGGCCGCGGTCGGCAGAGCCTTCGAGAGGAATGAAGCCCACGTAGTCATTGTTATAACCAAACTGCTTGAGTTGCGCTTCGGCGGTCTGCTTCATCGGGTCAAAGTCCGGAGCATCGGCAAACAGCTTGTCGCCCCAGCGCAGCAATACATTGGCATCGTAGCCTGGCGCCACGAAATGTGATTCACCAATGCCTACGTCTATTTCATCAAAACTAAATGAGCTGGCAGCCGCAGCCTTTGCATCACTTGCGGCAAGCAGAGCAATCGGACTTACGGTTGCCGCGATGGCAGCTACGGCCAAAGAACCTGTCAGCATATCACGGCGTGAGAAACGGAAGTTGATCACATCCCCCATGGTGGGATTGAGTGATGTATTGCGTCCCTGGTCCTCGCGTTCTTCGCGAATGTCAGTCAGGGTTTTGAAGTCGTGGGTAATGTCGTTTGGCATCATCTGTCCTCACTGTTAAAAAGTGATTCTTGAGACCGCCAAGGTGAAGCTTAAGCGACAATCGTGTAACAGAATTATGACGCGACAATCTGGTCGTCAAGGCGGGTGCCATGGGAAAATCTTGTAATTGCCTTAGCTTTCCGCTTGGAGAAAAACGATGATAGCCATCGCTCTGCCGCCAGATGCCGATGCGCTTCTCGAAGATCTGGCCCAGAGACGAGTGATTGAACCTAAAGCCGTGGCTTTAAGCGCTGTCTTGGAATGGCTTGAAGATGAGCTGAATTTCCGTTGCGGAACGATCTCGAAGAAGAAGTCAGAGCGGGTCAAAAACTCACTCTTCCACTGTCTGCAGCAAGAGCCAATCCGCCCTTGCCCAAAACAGGGTTGCAGCCAACAGGCACGACGGCAACACGAAGTTGGCAGTTAGCAGGTTCCACGACTGACTGGTTATCACTTCGCTCCGCATATCCAGACAAAGCGTCGTCAAATAGGGAACGCGGCTGTAAAGAGGCATAGGCTTGAAATAGCCATCGCGAGTTGGCGCACGCCAACTGGCCAACTTGCCACCTGCGTGCAGAATGGTTGCAACGATTGCGAGAGCCAAGGCAACTTCAGTACGCGCCAATCCAATCAAGGCAATGCCAATCGTCAGTGCGCCCAGGGTTGAGAGTGCGTGGCCAGCGTTGTTTGACCTAGTATCAGGTGGAAAACCTTTGGCCCAGGCTTTGGCATATTGCAGGCCGCTGACGAAGAAAATAACAGAAGCAATCGTCGTCAAGAGGGCAGGCCAGTTGCCAAGAAAATGTGCGGTAAAACCATCAGCGGTAACGCCGCGACCAGCACCCGACAGTAACACAAACAGTGCCAAAGAGCCAAAAAATGCCAGCAGATTTCCAATATTGTAAAGAAATCCCGGATTCGAATAGGCCGCAGTGATGGCGACATGTCGCTTCTCAAAACGCAATGGGGATGCAAGTTCACGCATGGTGTTCTCTTTCTCGCCCTTGGGAAAGGGTTACACCTGCAAGATACCCGACACATCACCCATTCGGATGAGAGGGCATTAAAAATGTGGCTGCATCACTCCGCCGCCTTCCGCGCCATCGGGTTATTCGGATGCGTCGTCCAATTGGCATAATCAGGATTGATCTTTTTCCCCGTCCGCGCGTCCACACCTGATGTCTGTTCCACCATTGTAATGCACTCCGGCACCGGGCAGACTTCGACGCACAGATTGCACGCCACGCATTCATCATCCATCACTTCGAAATGCCGTTTGCCGTCTTTCTCTTTCATGATGGCTTGGTGTGATGTGTCTTCACAGGCGGCATAGCAGCGGCCGCATTTGATGCAGGCATCCTGATCGATATGGGCTTTGGCGATGTAGTTGAGATTGAGGTACTGCCAATCCGTGACATTGGGCACAGCACGGCCACGGAAGTCTTCGATGGTCTTGTAGCCTTTCTCGTCCATCCAGCTGTTGAGGCCGGAAAGCATTTCCTCGACGATCTTGAAGCCATAGGTCATGGCTGCAGTGCAGACTTGTACGGTGCCTGCGGACATGGAGATAAATTCGGCCGCATCGCGCCATGTGGTGATGCCACCGATGGCTGAGATGGGTTTACCGCTACACTCTGCGTCCCGTGCAATTTCAGATACCATGGACAAGGCAATCGGCTTGACCGCCGGGCCACAATAACCGCCGTGGGAGCCCTTGCCGCCAATCGTCGGCATGGGGGCAAATGAGTCGAGATCCACATGGGTGATGGAGTTGATGGTGTTGATCAATGACACGGCATCTGCGCCACCGCGAAACGCTGCCGCCGCAGGCTTTCGAATATCGGTGATATTGGGGGTGAGCTTTACGATGACGGGCAAACGTGAATGCTGTTTGCACCAGCGTGCCACCATCTCAATATATTCCGGAACCTGACCCACGGCACCACCCATACCGCGTTCACTCATGCCATGGGGGCAACCGAAGTTCAGTTCCACGCCATCACAGTCTGTGTCTTCAACTTGGCGGAGAATTTTCTTCCACGGCGCTTCCTCGCACGGCACCATGAGGGACACCACCATGGCGCGATCCGGCCATTCGCGTTTGACCTTCTTGATTTCCTGCAGGTTGATCTCAAGCGGTCGATCTGTGATCAGTTCAATATTGTTGAGACCGAGCAATCGACGATCAGGCCCGTGAATAGCACCATAGCGCGGACCATTGACGTTGACGACAGGCGGGCCTTCTTCGCCAAGGGTTTTCCAAACCACACCACCCCAGCCCGCCTTGAAGGCGCGCACGACATTGTACTCCTTGTCCGTTGGCGGCGCTGATGCGAGCCAGAACGGATTGGGAGATTTGATGCCGATGAAGTTTGAACGAAGGTCTGCCATGTTGCTCTCCTACGCGGTCAGAAACGCATGCATACTTTCAGCCGCGCGCCTGCCATCATCAACCGCCGCTACCGTCAGATCCTTGCCGCCTGCCGCACAATCGCCGCCAGCCCAGATGCCGGAGACACTGGTGCGTTTCTCGTTGTCGATGACAATACGACCACTGTCGAGTTTGAGAGCGCCACCCGTAGCATCGACGTAAGTCTGGCCAATGGCTTTGAAAATTGTGTCCGCAGCAATGTCAAAGGTTTCACCTGTTGGGGTGAGACTGCCCTTCTTCATTGCCATATAGTCGCACTTCAGGCCAACCGCCTTGCCAGCCTTCACCAGCACTTTTTTCGGGGCAACCCAATGCTTGATCCTGACCCCTTTGGTCAGTGCCAAATCCTGCTCGAAGGTTGAAGCCTTCATGTGTTCCTTGCCGCGCCGATAGAGGATGGTCACATCCTCTGCCCCCAAAAGTTTTGATTGCACTGCCACATCAACCGCCGTCATGCCTCCACCGATGACGACGACGCGGCGACCAACTTTCAGTTTCGACACATCCTTGGCTTGCCGCAGATCAGCAATGTAGTCGACAGCGTCCTCGATGCCCTGCGCATCATCATGCTTGATGCCCAGATCATTGACGCCCTGCAGACCGATACCTAAAAATACTGCATCAAATTGCTTCTGCAAATCCGCAAGCTTCAATTTCTTGCCCAGCGCCTTGCCATGTTCAACCGTGATGCCACCGATGGCCAGAACAAAGTCCACTTCCTTCTGCGCAAATTCATCTACACTCTTGTAGGCGGCGATGCCATATTCATTGAGGCCGCCAGATTTCTTGCGGGCGTCATAAAGCGTCACGGCGTGACCATGCATGGCGAGGCGGTGCGCGCAAGCCAAACCCGCTGGCCCCGCACCTACAACAGCTACAGATTTCCCTGTCTTATTCGCCCGCGTGTAAGGATGCTTGTTTTCGGCCATCACAACGTCAGTGGCGTAGCGCTGAAGTAGACCAATCTTTACTGGTTGATCTTCTGAGGTGTTGCGAACACAGGCTTCTTCACACAGCGTCTCCGTAGGGCACACGCGCGCGCACATGCCGCCGAGAATATTCTGGTTGAAAATGGTAACGGCGGCATCCTTCTCATGGCCCGATGCGATCTCACGGATGAACAGGGGAATGTCGATGGAGGTGGGGCAGGCGGTTTGGCAGGGTGCATCGTAACAGAAGAAACAGCGGTCGGATTCCACCAGCGCCTCACGCGCTGAGAGCGGCGGATGCAGGTCCGAGAAATTCGCCACATATTGCTGCTTAGGCAAACGTCCTCCGGAAATGTCCGGACTCTTCACCTGTGCCATTGTTCCTCCAGCACTTAATTCCAATATCGGAATCAAAGTTGGCAGATTTTGTTCAAATGGTCAAATTTTTGAAAGCGGTGGACGAAAGCGTGGTGTTTGCCTATGATTTGTATGATAATTCATTTTGAGGCCCGAAATAAATGAGCACGCCAAAGCACCCTGTCCTGAAACTCCGCTCGCAACATTGGTTTGACAATCCGGCCAATGCCGACATGACGGCGCTATATGTAGAGCGTTATCTCAACTATGGTTTCACCCAGGGAGAGCTTCAGGGTGGCAAGCCGATTATCGGAATTGCGCAAACCGGGTCTGATCTTTCCCCTTGCAACCGCGCCCATGTGGACTGGGTGCGGCGCGTGCGTGATGGCATCATTGCCATGGGCGGAATTCCATTGGAGTTTCCGATCCATCCCATTCAGGAAACCGGCAAGCGTCCCACGGCCTCGTTGGACAGGAACCTTGCGTATCTCTCATTGGTAGAAGTGCTGCATGGCTATCCGCTGGATGGTGTTGTGCTCACCATCGGTTGCGACAAGACCACGCCAGCCTGTTTAATGGCGGCGGCCACGGTTGATATTCCGGCCATTGCGCTGTCGTCAGGCCCAATGCTGAATGGTGACTACAAGGGCATGCGTACAGGTTCCGGCACCATCGTCTGGCTGGCGCGTGAAAAATACGCCACAGGCGAAATCAACTACAAGGAATTCACTGACCTTGTGGCGTCGTCCGCTCCGTCCACTGGGTACTGCAATACCATGGGCACTGCCTCCACCATGAACTCGCTCACCGAAGCGCTGGGCATGTGCCTGCCCTATAATGCCGTCATCCCCGCACCATACCGTGAGCGCGGCCAGATGGCTTACGAGACTGGAAAGCGGATTGTTGAAATGGTGCATGAGGATCTGACACCCTCCAAGATCATGACGCGCGATGCCTTCATCAACGCAATCCGCGTCAATACCGCCATTGGCGGCTCAACCAATGCTCCAAATCATCTGAACGCGATTGCGAGGCACCTGGGCCTGCAACTCGACGTCATCGATTGGGAAGAGCAGGGCCATGAGTTGCCGCTGCTCGTCAACATGATGCCTGCTGGTGAATATCTTGGTGAAGATTTTCACCGCGCCGGAGCCGTGCCATCGGTCATCGCTGAATTGATTGGGGCTGGAAAAATTCATGAAGATTGTATCACCGCCAACGGCAAAACCATCGGTGAAAACAACAAGGGCAAGTTCTCGTGGAATCGCAAGGTCATCCGCGAGTTCAACGACCCGATCAAAAAGCATGCTGGCTTCAAAATGCTATCGGGCAATTTGTTTGATTCAGCCATCATGAAGACAAGCGTCATCTCGGACGAATTTCGTCTGCGCTATTTGTCGAACCCGAAGGACCCGAACGCCTTCGAAGCCAAGGCCATAGTGTTTGACGGCCCGGAAGACTATCACGCCAATATTGACAATAAAAAACTGGACGTCGACGAAAACACCATTCTCTTCATCCGTGGCGTCGGCCCTCTGGGCTATCCCGGAGCCGCAGAAGTCGTCAATATGCGCGCGCCCAATTATCTCCTGGAACGCGGCATCCGCTCTCTCCCGTGTGTGGGCGACGGCCGACAATCCGGCACATCCGGCTCACCCTCAATTCTGAACGCTTCCCCCGAAGCTGCAGCAGGCGGTGGCTTGGCCGTGTTGAAGAATGGCGACATGGTGCGCATCGACCTCAACAAGGGCGAATGCAATCTTTTAATTTCCGATGCTGATCTCAAAATGCGCCACACCGAACTCGAAGCCGCAGGCGGCTACAAAGTGCCTGAATCCCAAACCCCATGGCAGGAAATCTTCCGCAAGGAAACCGACCAGCTCGCCCAAGGCATGGTGCTGAAAGGTGCCGTGAAGTTCCAGCGCGTCGGCAAAGTGCATCCGGTGCCGCGAGATAATCACTAGGCACGCCCAATTTTCCATCACACCGCGCCGCACATTAATTTGTGCGGTGCATTCTGCATGTCTGCCATACCTTCACCGCGCTTAACTGTTATAACAGTTTGCGCCATGGTGTGCCAGCGTGGCATTGACGCCAATAGATCACGCCAAGTGATCGATTCATACATCATGGGAGAGTTACAAGACATGAAACGCATTTCAAGACGCCACCTGATTTCAGGTATTGCCGCAATCGCACTTGCCGCCAGTGCCACTCAGGCGCTTGCTGCCGACAAAATCCTGGCCTCGGTGCCGGGCCTCACCTTCCCCTTCTTCGTGCACATGATGAATGCCTTCAAGGCTGAAATCGTGAAGCAAGGCTATGAAGCCATTGAGAGCGATGGTCAGGTGTCATCACCGAAGCAAACCGCTGACGTTGAAGCCGCCATCACGCAAGGTGTGAAAGGCATCGTCATCAGCCCGAATGAAGTGGACGCCATGGCTCCTGCATTGCAACAAGCTGTAGACGCCAAAATTCCCGTGGTCACTGTTGACCGCCGCGTGCCCTCAGTCGAAGGCATTCTCGCCCATATCGGCGCTGACAATGTGAAGGGCGGCGAAGCCCAGGCCAACCTCATCGTATCCATGTTCCCCGCTGGTGCCACCATCGTCAACCTGCAAGGCCAGTCCGGCGCATCACCCGCCATTGACCGCAACAAGGGCCTGCACAATGTGCTCGACGGCATGGCCGACAAGTACAAGATCGTGTTTGAACAAACCGCAGGCTTTGACCGGGCAAAGGGTTTGGCTGTTACAGAAGCCGCACTCTCCGGTCTTGCCGAAGCGCCAAAGGTAATTGTCGCCGCCAATGACGACATGGCACTGGGTGCCATGGAAGCCGTGAAGGGCCGTGGCATGTCGGGTATCGTCATCATCGGTTTTGACGCTTTGCCAGAAGCCTTGGCTCAGGTGCGTGACGGTGGCCTCACCGCCACCATCGAACAGTTCCCCGGACAGCAAAGTGCGCTCGGTGTGCAAACACTGGTGGCCTTTCTGAAAGATGGCACCATGCCAAAGGAAAAGGTTTTGCTGCTGACGCCAGTGGCCGTTACCAAGGATAATCTGAGCATCGCCGAACGCATGGGCGAAGTGAAATAATCCCTCCCCCAAACTTGATCTGGCCGGGGCAACCCGGCCAGTCTTTCACACGCACATGACCACATCCGAACACCCACGCCCCCTGCTGCGCATGACGGGCATCTCCAAGTCGTTTCCCGGCGTGAAGGCGCTTGAGGACGTGGACTTCTCCGTGGGCTCCGCCGAAATTCACGCTTTCCTTGGAGAGAATGGTGCAGGCAAATCCACGCTTTTGAAAATTCTCTCCGGCGCTCAGGCCCCTGATGCAGGCCAG
>JANPCL010000139.1:0-5104 GCA_031430915.1 Hyphomicrobiales bacterium | reverse complement strand
GTGTGGATCTGGGTTTCCTGACGAAGGCAAAGAAATATACCTTCTTCAAACCCAAGTTTATTTTTTATGCCACATACCTCTCGGAAAAAATCGGCTACGCGCGCTACATCACCATCTTCCGGCATTTTCAGGCCCATCCGGACCGCCGCTTCCACCCGATTTTCAAATGGTTTGAAAAGTGGTGCAACGACGAGTTCCGCCATGGCGAAGCTTTCGCCTTGCTGATGCGCGCCAATCCGCATCTGCTCAAGGGCATCAACAAGTTCTGGGTCAAGTTCTTCCTGCTCGCCATCTTCTCGACCATGTATGTACGCGACAATCAACGCCCGCATTTCCACAACGCCGTCGGCATCGATCCGAAAACCTATGGCAAAACCGTGTTCCGCATCACCTCGGAAATTTCGCGCCAGGTTTTCCCGCTGGAAATCGATCACGAGAACCCGGTGTTCTGGGAACGCCTCGAACAACTTGTGGCCATCACAGACATGGCCGCCGCCCAACAGGCCAAAGGCGGCCTCACTGCCAAACTCAGCAAGGTCAAAACCACCCTCTCCGCCGGTTACGTCTTCGCAAGACTCATGATGATGCGCACCAAGCAGAACGAGCTGCCTGCCAACATCAGGCTGGCCCCCGGATATTGAACGCGTGGGTGTCACCACAACCATAGCCTTGGTCGTGCTGCTCTGGGCAGCCTCGACGGCGCTGATCTTTTTTCTGGACAGCCTGCCGCAGCGAACTTTCAAGTGGAGCATGATTGGCGCAACCCTGCTGCTGGCCGCTTCCTTCTACAGCGTATGGGCGATGCGTAACGACACAAGCACTTTCGCCATTCTCGCATCATTCACGGCCAGCATCATGGTCTGGGGCTGGATGGAAATGAGCCTCTACATGGGCTACGTCACCGGTCCCCGCAAACAAAGCTGCCAGCACGGTTGCCATGGCGCCAAACACTTTGGTCATGCCGTCGCCGTCAACCTCTGGCACGAACTCGCCATCATTGCAGCGGCCGCAACGCTCTGGTCCCTCGACAATCAAATGGCCCTCTGGACCTATGTCATGCTCTGGCTCATGCACCTCAGTGCGCGCCTGAATGTCTTCCTCGGTGTCCGTAACGTCAGCGCTGAATTTGTACCCGAACACATGGCCGTGCTCCGCAGCTTTCTGCGCAAGCGCACCATGAACCCGCTGTTCCCCGTGTCCTGCATCGCCCTCACTGCACTGATCATCTGGCTTGCGTTCAACTCCGGTTCACAAAGCCTGCCCTACACGATAGCCGCAACACTGGCTGTCATCGGTCTCATCGAGCATATCCTGCTCATGCTGCCGTTGCCGGTGGAAAAACTCTGGCATTGGTCCCAGGCCCGAAAGCGCCCGCCTGTGCCGCCAACAAATGATACGACAAAACTCTACACAGGATTTCTAGGAGCCTGACATGCTTGACCAGCCCAACTTCTCACCCGACAATTTCTTCAGTGCCGAGTTGGACCAACTCCGCACGGAAGGCCGCTACCGGGTATTTGCTGATCTTGAACGCCATGCCGGCAATTTTCCGAAAGCCCAATATCGGAACGGCAACAACGCATCAGAAATCACAGTGTGGTGCTCAAACGATTATCTCGGCATGGGCCAAAATCCCAAAGTCATCGCCGCCATGCATGAAGCTCTGGAGAAATACGGCGCTGGCGCTGGTGGCACCCGCAACATCTCCGGCACCAACCACGAACACGTGTTGCTCGAACAGGAACTGGCGGACCTGCACGGCAAGGAAGCAGCCCTGCTCTTCACCTCAGGCTATGTCTCGAACTGGGCAGCTTTGGGCACCCTCGCGGGCGGCATTCCCAATTGCGTTGTGCTGTCAGACGCTGGCAACCACGCCTCCATGATTGAAGGCATCCGCCACAGCCGCGCCGAACGCCGCATCTTCAAGCACAACAACTTGCAAGACCTCGAGCGTCACCTCAAGGAAATCCCGGCCAACCGCCCAAAACTCATCGCCTTCGAATCCGTCTACTCCATGGATGGCGACATCGGACCCATCAAGGAAATTTGCGATCTCGCGGACAAGTATGGAGCCATGACCTATCTCGACGAAGTCCACGCCGTTGGCCTCTATGGCCCACGCGGCGGCGGCGTTGCCGAACGCGAAGGCCTGATGGACCGTTTGACAGTTATCCAAGGCACCCTCGGCAAAGCCTTCGGCGTCGTCGGTGGCTACATCGCAGCCTCGGCAGAACTTTGCGATTACGTCCGAAGCTTCGCCTCAGGCTTCATCTTCACAACAGCCCTGCCACCTGCCACAGCAGCAGGCGCACGCGCCGCCATCCAGCATTTGAAATCCACCGACATGGAACGTCTGCGCCAACGCCGCAACGTCACCAAAGTCAGGAATGCCCTCAAAGCCATCGGCATTCCACTGATGGACAACGAAAGCCACATCGTCCCCGTCATGGTCGGCAACCCGGTAAAGTGCAAATTCATCAGTGACACCTTGATTGAAAACTACGGCATCTACATCCAACCCATCAATTACCCCACAGTGCCTCGCGGAACCGAACGCCTGCGCATCACACCAAGCCCTTTCCACACCGATCAGGACATCGCAAAACTGGTAGAAGCCCTGTCCGACCTGTGGTCACAGTGTGCGTTGAGCCGGGCGGTGGCGTAAGCAACCGCTCTTTCTGATATCGTCATTTCAAACGCGAAACCAAGCGCGGCGATGTGAGCGATTTGGAACTTCCCCTCACCCGCCCTTTGGGCACCCTCTCCCGCTGGAAGAAGTGGGAAAAGGCGGCCGAAGACCGGATAAGGGGCGGCTGATACTGTAGCTAAACAAGCATCCTCCTGACCTCAATCTTGGATATGCATTTCAAAAATCGACAGAACTGCGAATTCAACCATCTGGCAACGGATCCCCATTTTGTTCGCGCTTTCGCAGCATTGCCCAAGTATCTTTCTCGACGTTGGCAAAAGCTTGGTAGACAATTTTTTCGGCCTCCTCCAGTTTTTGAAGGCTCTCGGCGGAAAGCTCGTACCATACTGTCTTTCCTTTGACAGTTGCCCATAGTTTTCGATCACTCAACATACCGTTAAAGTAAACAGGGAACTGGCTTGCATCACCAATGATTTGCACAAACGGAGAGCTCTCCGTGATGCCATGCCTTTGGAGGCTTTCAGGTGTCTTGCTATTATCTGCAAGGTGCGCAACTCCTTGCCGAACGTCATAATAGTCGGCGAAAGACTTCTCGAAAAACTCTTTGCCTTCATTGAGCAGTTTTGTGTCTGTAGACTTGGCCAGACACGGTGCATTTTTCAACATCCCATCGAAAGACCGAATGGTCATACCAAAATGATAAAGCATCATCGCTCCATCGCGAGCAGCTATGGACATCCAATCGAGGTGCGTTGGGCTTAAATTGTCATCTGCATCCCGCCGATTGCTGTAAGCGAAGTCGAAGAGCGCCAAGGCCGAAGTAAAACTCGAACGATACTTGCCCAACTGCCAAAGATTATTGCTGACAAACGCGCCCAACTCCCGCTCAGCTTGCCTAGCAAATTCCTGATACAATATGCGTGGTGGCATCGCTTGTTGGCTCATCATAAGTCTTTCTTAACGCAGGTACTGCAAGGCGTCTCTGATCCTTTGAAAAGACAACAGAAGGCTTCCCTCCTCCTCAAGCAACCAACAACCGCTTCACCTTGATCCCCTCTACCTTCACTTGCGCCAAATCATAATGCGACTGTTGCGTCAGCCAACTCTCGGCACTCCCCCCGAAGGCCTTCGACAATCGCACCGCCATCTCCGGCGAAATCCCCCGGCGTGCATTCACAAGTTCCGACAGTGAATTGCGAGACACGCCTAAAGCGCTAGCCGCATCTGTGATACTGAGCCCCAGGGGCTCAATGCAATCGTGCAAGACGGTGGCACCAGGATGCGGTGGATTTTTCATGGGCATTTCAAGTGTCCTTCAATGGTAGTCTACATAGTCAACATCGTAGGCGTGACCTTCAACAAGCCGGAACATGACGCGCCAGTTTCCGTTCACCGTCACAGCATGAAAACCAGCCAAATTGCCGCGCAGTGCATGCAATCGAAACCCTGGCAAATCCATGTCCGCCAAAGCGGAAGGTGCATCAAGCCGGGCCAAAATACGCCGCAACTTGTCCGCATGATCCGCCCGCACACCACGATGATCGTCCGTCTCATGCAAACGATTCAATCCCTTGTGTGAAAAGGGCCTGATCATGCAAGCATCGTAACCCGTCACGTGTCGGATGTCAACTGTTGGTCGAAGGAACACAAAGTCTGTTTATTACGTCTGGGCGCCCCCCTTCATTATCTCTCCCATACAACGCTATCCACAAGCACCCCTCCCCCACGTCGTCTCCGCGGGATGCAGCACGTGGCGGCACTTGCCCGAGACTTGCTGGGTGAAATTCGTCTGAACCGATTTCTGGAATGTACCAATATCTAGCGTAACGACCGCGCGGTGTCAAGCAGTTTTTTCACAAATCGTGATTTTAATTTTAAATACCGGATTTTACTGACTTTTTCCTGCACGCTGTCTCAATAATGCGGAGGTTTTTGCTGTGTGTGTACTTCTGCACCGTCCATCTCCTGCATCTCTTCGGAGAGACGCCGCAACTGCCGCTCAAGGGCGTCAATTTTTTTCCATTGTGCAGCGATGACATCGCTCAATTCCACAATGGTCTTCTCCTGATGGGACAGGCGCATTTCCATGTCGCTGAATCGCTCATCCATGTTTTCCAAGTCTTTCATGGCGTCAATACCACCTTTGACGCTTTGCCATCTTGCACCAACTGAAAAGCCGCCTGCGCATCATCCAGTGTCATGCTGTGGCTCACCAAATCCTCAAGCCCCGCATACTGCGGGCTCGACAAAACCGCCATGGACCGGCGCAAACCGTCGGGCGTCGCCGAGTAACTTGTCACAACATTGATTTCCCTGAGCCAGATATCCCACAATGGCATGGTGGCAGAATAGCCGGGCTTTCCTCCAAACAGCAGCAAGCTGCCGCCATCGCGAAGCGATGCCAAAGCCATGGCAAGACTGGCCCCATTGACCACCGTCAAAATGACCACATCC
>JANPCL010000138.1:0-8198 GCA_031430915.1 Hyphomicrobiales bacterium | reverse complement strand
CGTTATATGGGGTCTCTGGCATGTGCCGTGGTTCTTCACAGCGGGCACAGCTCAATCGCAAATGCCGTTTGTTGTGTTCATGCTGAATATCATTGCAGGCTCTGTGTTGTTTTCTTGGCTCTTCCTGCGATCAGCGGGAAGTGTCATTCCAGCCCTCATTGCGCACACTTCTCTCAATGCATTCGCAGGCATACTTTCAATTATTCCGACAGCAGAGACGTCGCGTCCCTACGTTTTGGTGACAGGCATTTTGGTCCTCACGGCCGCTTGGCTGTTGCTCCGCTCAGACGGACAGCAAACATCTAACACTCGAAACCAAAAAGCGGCATGAAAAAAGTCGCAGCAATTCTTGGCTTTATCGCCGCAGCGTTGGGCGGTCTTTGGCTGCTCCAAGGGTTGGCAGTTGTGCATGTGCGGCCAATTCTCTGCTTCGCCGATTGTACTGCCATTCAAGGACCGTCGCTGATTTGGGTCGTGAGTGGTGCAATTACTCTGGCGATCAGTGGACTTCTCATCTTTTGGTCGATGCAGCGTCCTCACAAGGCAAAACCATCTCTATCATTCCGTCGGCGTCATCCCATCTACACCGGCATAGGGATCGGCATCAGCGCGGTTGCGCTGGCGATCTGGTGGCGCTTCTATTCTAACATCGAAGCCGCTCGTGCCCGTGTTTCCGATGGCAGTGTCGTGATTGACACTCGCTGTGGACCGATTGAATATCAAGAGGCTGGGTCGGGAATGCCCCTCTTGTCGGTTCATGGCAGCGGCGGCGGTTTTGACCAAGGCATGGCTTTTGCTGCTCCGCTTAAAGCGCAAGGCA
Organism: Hyphomicrobiales bacterium; assembly: GCA_031430915.1. GTDB lineage: Bacteria > Pseudomonadota > Alphaproteobacteria > Rhizobiales > Aestuariivirgaceae > Aestuariivirga. Next base: position 7,378 of record JANPCL010000138.1, on the reverse strand, counting down.
TTCGTGTGATTGCGATGTCGAGGTTTGGATACCTGCGCACGCCCATGCCAGCGGACTCTTCAGCAGAAGCACAAGCAGATGCACATGTGTGTTTGCTTGACGCCCTTGGCATCAAGCTAGCTGCGGTCATGGGCGGGTCAGCCGGTGCGCCATCAGCGTTACAAATGGCCATCCGCCATCCTGACCGTGTGAGCGCCCTTATTTTACTTGTCCCGCTTGCCTATAAACCAGCAACGCATTCGAATTCAGCCCCGCCCTTAGCGCCTTGGGTCGAGAACACAATGATGCGAGTCATTGGATCTGACTTTTTGTTCTGGGCCGCCACGCACATCGCACGGAACCAAATCATCAAGGTGGTGCTGGCGACACCGCCTGATTTGGTTTTGAACGCAAGTATCGAAGAACAAGCCCGCATCAACCTGATGCTCGATACCATTCTCCCCGTATCGGCCCGCGCCGCAGGTTTGCGCAATGATAGTTCGGTAGGAAAAAATCTTACAGCGGCAGCCTTGGACAAAGTTCACGCACCTGCATTAATCATCAGCGCGCGCGATGATGGCTACGGCACCTATGCAAGTGCTGAATACACCGCCAGTCAAATTACAAGTGCAAAGTTCAAGGGCTTTGAAACAGGTGGCCACACTTGGGTTGGTCACAATGATGAAGTGATGGCTGCGATAGGAGAGCTGCTACACACGAGAAAACAACAATGATGGATTCCAAACAACTCGCTGCTTTGATCGGCCCGACGTTAATCGCTCTTGCCGTCACGGAAGCCGCAAATATTGATGTCTTCGCCAACCAGATCGCACCTGTCGTCTTTCTCAACGGCGCAGTTCTTTTTGTCGTTGGCCTTGCACTCGTTAGGGCCCACAATATCTGGGCATTGCGCTGGCCCCTCATCGTGACGGTGATAGGTTGGGGCGGCTTGATCCTTGGCCTTTGGCGCATGGCTATGCCGGAAGCGCCGCAACTGGCTGGCAATGTCTCTACCTATGCAATATTGGCCGTCATGGGCACGTGTGGCGCCATTCTCAGCCACAAAGCCTATGGGTCTGAGTAGTTTCCGAGGCTGCCGCGCCTGGGGCCGTTGGCGCTAAAATACAGTCTGGCGGTCAGTTTGATCGCCTATACGCCAAGGATTGCCGATGACCACGACGCTCACCAATGACATTACCGCCAAGTCAACAGAAGTATCTAACAAGCTCGGGCTTTTGCCGCTTGTGGCGCTGGTCGTTGGTTCGATGATCGGCGGGGGCGTGTTTAGCCTTCCGCAAAATATGGCAAAAGGTGCTTCGCCCGGTGCAGTGATTATTGGTTGGGCGATAACCGGTCTTGGCATGTTGGCGCTGGCATTCGTTTATCAAGGTCTGTCCACAAGAAAGCCAAAGCTTGACGCCGGACCTTATGCGTATGCCCGTGCAGGATTTGGAGACTTCGTTGGCTTCAACAGTGCATGGGGTTATTGGCTGAGCGCGTGGATCGGCAACGTGTCCTATGCCGTGTTGATATTTGGAGCGTTAAGTTATTTTGTTCCGGCATTTGGTGCAGAAGGAAATACTTGGCAAGCGATGGTAGGCGCGTCCGTGTTCCTCTGGCTTGTCCATGGATTAATCCTGATGGGGGTTCGCCAAGCGGCCATCATCAATGTTGTGACCACCATCGCGAAGTTGGCACCCATTCTGATTTTTATTATTGCTGCGTTTGCTGTGTTTAATTTGCCCACATTCAATCTCGATGTGTGGGGTGCGGGCACGCCAGCACTGGGCGATATCATGACACAAGTGAAAAGCACCATGCTCGTCACCCTGTGGGTGTTTATTGGTATTGAGGGGGCGAGTGTTGTGTCGGCGCGGGCCGCAAATCGCGCTGATATTGGCAGGGCCACCATCATCGGTTTTGTCACCGCACTTGTGGTTTATCTTCTGGTGTCGCTGCTTTCCTTCGGTGTTATGTCGCAGCCTGAACTTGCAGCCCTTCCGGGTGCGGCCTCAATGGCGAATGTGTTGGAGAAAGCTGTTGGCCCTTGGGGTTCTATCTTGGTGCGTGTCGGTCTTGTGATCTCTGTGGCCGGAGCGTTTTTGAGTTGGACACTGTTTGCGGCTGAAATTCCTTATCGCGCGGCGAAGGAAGGCATGATGCCAGCCGTGTTCGCAACTGAGAACAACAACGGTTCGCCATCGGGAGCGTTGTGGATTACAAATATTTCTGTTCAGGTTTTTCTATTGCTTACGTTCTATGCGAACTCAACCTACCTTTCACTATTCTTCATCGCTTCAACGGCTATCCTCGTGCCTTACGTATTGTCCGGCGCCTATGCTTTCAAATTGGCAATGACGGGTGAAAGCTATGACGCAGGTGACGGCCGCGGGCGCGACATGCTGATTGGGGCTGTTGCAACGCTCTATGGCGCTTGGCTGGTTTATGCCGCCGGACCAAATTATCTATTGATGTGCGCATTGCTCTATGCTCCCGGCATCTTGATTTATGGCTGGGCCCGCAAAGCGCGTGGCGAAAAAGCGTTCACTGCAATCGAGGCCGCCATCGCCGCAGGCATCGTGCTTGCTGCTGGCGTCGCCGGATACTTGATGTGGACCGGTGCGATCAGCGCGTTATGAACAGCAAAATGAAAGCAAGCACATGACAACCCCAATTCCACTTGGCGTGCACTCTGAAGTCGGTAAACTCAGGACCGTTTTGACATGTCGCCCGGGACTTGCCCACCAAAGACTAACACCATCAAATTGCGACGAGCTGCTTTTCGACGACGTGTTTTGGGTGCATCAGGCCAAAAATGATCATCACGACTTTGTCGGAAAAATGCAGGAGCGTGGTGTTGAGGTTCTCGAAATCCACCAATTGCTGAGTGATATTTTGGCTGATCCAACAGCACTGACATGGGTGCTCGACCGCAAGTTCACTGAGAACGATGTCGGCATTGGCATGGGCGACGAACTGAAGAGCTGGCTAAAAGGATTGCCCGCCAATGAAGCCGCAGAATTTCTGACGGGCGGCATCACTGTCGCTGATTTACCTTTTAAAACCACCGGTATGTTTGGTCGCTATCTTGGGCCGCAAGGTTTTATCACTCCGCCATTACCCAACCTCATGTTTACCCGAGACACCAGCGCCTGGATTTATGGCGGTGTGACTTTGAACCCCATGTACTGGCCTGCACGACGCGATGAAACGCTGCTGACAGCGGCCGTTTATAAATTCCATCCGCGCTTCAATGGAAGTGATGTGAAAGTGTGGTGGGGGGACCCAGAGAGGGATTTCGGACCAGCCACCCTTGAGGGCGGCGACATCATGCCGATTGGAAATGGCGCTGTCTTTGTTGGCATGGGGGAACGTTCGTCTCCGCAAGCAGTCGGGCAATTGGCGCGGGCATTGTTCAAGGCGGGTGCTGCAACGCGCGTTGTGGCTTGCCAGATGCCGAAGGCGAGATCAGCAATGCATCTTGATACTGTGTTTACTCTGTGCGACCGCGAAGTGGCCACAAGTTTCGTGGAAGCTGCTGAACAGTTGCGTTTTTACAGCTTGCGTCCCGGGGACATGCCTGATGCGGTTGACGTGCGCGAAGAGACGAAGTCGTTGTTTGAACTTGTCGCTGAATGCCTGGAGATCAAGCAACTTCACGTCATTGCTACAGGTGGTAATTTCGCTGAACAAGAGCGCGAACAGTGGGATGACGGCAACAATCTGATTGCCCTCGAACCGGGCGTGGTCATTGGTTACGACCGCAATGTTTATACCAACACGTTGCTGCGCAAGGCTGGAGTAGAAGTCATCACTATTCGCGGGGCCGAACTGGGTCGTGGTCGCGGTGGCAGCCATTGCATGACCTGCCCCGTTGCACGCGATGCGTAAGTTGAAAGGACCATTCGATGTCACATAAACTTCATAACCGCAGTTTTCTCACACTTCGAGATTTCACGCGAAGTGAAATTAAATCTCTCTTGAAACTATCGTCTGAACTCAAAGCTGCTAATCGCGCTGGCACCGAAAAGAAAAAGCTCAAGGGTAAAACTATTGCATTGATTTTTGAGAAATCGTCAACACGCACGCGAGTTGGGTTTGAAGTGGCGGCTTACGACCAAGGCGCACACGTTACTTATCTGGGGCCAAGCGGCACACAAATTGGCGAGAAAGAGTCGATGAAAGACACAGCCCGTGTCTTGGGTCGCCTCTACGACGCGATCGAGTATCGGGGCTTTGGTCAAGCCGTTGTTGAAGTGTTGTCGCAATATGCGGGCGTGCCAGTCTACAATGGTTTGACCGACGAATTTCACCCCACCGAAGTCTTGGCTGACCTCTTGACGATGAAAGAGCACAGTCTAAAACCGTTGCGGAAAACCAGCTTCTGTTTCCTGGGCGATGCTGGAAACAACATGGGAGACTCCCTGCTGATTGGCGGTGCCAAGATGGGCATGGACGTCAGACTTTGTGCGCCCAAGGCCTGCTGGCCAGAACAAGCCATCATTGACTATGCAAATACTGCCGCCGAAAAGTCGGGCGCAAAAGTCACTCTGACGGAAGACATCAAGGAAGGCGTTCTGGGATGCGATTTTCTCTACACCGATGTTTGGGTGTCCATGGGTGAACCGGAAGCAAAATGGGCTGAGCGCATTGCGCTTTTGAAAGGTTACCAAATCAACGCCGCTGTTATGAAAATGACAGGTAATCCGCGCACCAAATTCATGCATTGCTTGCCCGCTTTCCACAATGCAGAAACCAAAGTTGCCAAGACCATCCAAGAAAAATTCGGTCTTGAATCAATGGAGGTCACCGACGAGGTGTTTGAATCTCCCGCTTCCATTGTGTTCGATCAAGCCGAAAACCGGATGCACACGATCAAGGCCATCCTCGTCGCCACCATCGGGAGTTAAGCCATGCGCGTTGTCATTGCACTGGGAGGCAATGCCATTTTGAAACGCGGCGAAGCCATGACCGCAGTGAACCAAAGGTCCAATATAAGACGCGCTGCCCAAGCAATTGCCGAGGTCATAGCGGCTGGACACGACGTTGTTGTGACCCATGGCAATGGCCCTCAAATTGGGTTGATGGCCTTGCAAGATATGGCACATGATCAAGCCCTCGCCAGCCCCACCGATGTTTTGGGCGCCGAAACCGAGGGAATGTTGGGCTATTTGATTGCACAGGAACTTGGCAATGCGCTGCCAAAACAGAAAGAGATCGCGGCACTCCTGACACAGATCGAAGTGGATGCCGCAGATCCAGCCTTTCAAAAGCCAACAAAGCCGATTGGCCCTGTTTACAGTAAAGAGGAGATGGCAGCACTAGCGACAAAGCATGGTTGGGTTATGGTGCCTGATGGGGTGCACTTCAGACGGGCCATTGCCTCGCCTCGCCCCAAGCGTATTCTGGAAATAGCTGTGATCCGGTTGCTTATTAAACATGGCATCACTGTCGTTTGTGCGGGCGGTGGCGGCATCCCCGTCATCCGACAAGAGGACGGTTTCTATGCTGGCATTGAAGCTGTCATTGATAAGGACCATGCAAGCGGATTGCTCGCGCGCGAAATCAATGCCAACGCACTATTGCTGTTGACCGATGTCGACGGGGTCTATCTTGATTGGGACACGCCGAAACAACGTAAATTAGATGTCATTACGCCTCGTGCATTGAGTGCTTATAACTTTGCTTCAGGAAGTATGGGACCAAAAGTATCGGCCGCGATTGATTTTGCAACAGGTGGACGGGGAATGACGGGCATTGGTCGTCTTGAAGATGCGCTCAAAATTTTGGAGCAGCACGCAGGAACAGTTGTAAAATCATGACTGTTCATAAAAATCCTGCGCGACAAAATCGCCCCTCCGAAGGGCTCAGAGGCAGTTGGCCAAATGCGGATCAAATTCGATTCCTTATTGTGGTGTCAGTCACCGCATTGGGTTTGTACCTTTGTTACCTTCTCACAGTGCCATTCCTGGCATCTCTCACCTGGGCGCTCGTCCTCAGTGTTACTTTCTCCCACGCGCACCAAAACATTGAAATGCGTATAAAGCAGCCCAATCTCGCCGCAGGAATTTCAGTTGCGGCAATATTGATACTGGTAGTTTTCCCAGTCGTTTTAGTTGTTCAACAACTCGTCCAAGAAACCGCAAAAGGCGCAGTTTATATCGAATCCCAAATTCGAAATGAAGAATGGAGGGAGGCACTAGTAGGTCAACCCATTTTGACCCGCGCCGTGCATTGGGTGGAGCAACAACTCGACCTCGCCGGAACGGCTGGCAGCATTTCTTCATACCTGACAACTCTGGGAACGTCAGTCCTGCTCAATTCTATCAGCCAGTTTCTGAACCTTGTTTTGACATTTTATATGCTGTTCTTTTTCCTGCGCGACAGGGCTGAGATCGTGCGTAAACTGCAGTCACTTTCTTCACTCACCAGCACCGAGACACGTTACGTTTTAAGCCGATTTGTCGATACCATACATGCCACAGTGTTTGGCAAACTCGTGGTGGCAGCCGTACAGGGCACCCTCAGTGGTTTGATGTTCTGGTGGTTGGGTCTACCACTGCCAATATTGTGGGGTGCAGTCATGGCTATGTTGTCCATCGTACCAGTGCTCGGCGCTTTTGTCGTATGGGTGCCGGCAGCCATTTATCTCGCACTCGAAGGTGATTGGGGCAAAGCACTCATTCTGACCGCTTGGGGGGTGGGCGTCGTCGCAACCATCGACAATATACTTTACCCCATGTTGGTTGGTGATCGCTTGAAACTTCATGCCGTTCCAACATTCATCGGTGCCATTGGTGGCATCATTGCCTTTGGCGCAGCAGGCCTCATCCTGGGCCCCGCTGTCATTTCGGTGACGTTGGCGCTGATTAAGATACTGAAGAAGCGGTTCGATAAAGAACTTGAAATTGTTGAAGGAGTTTAACCCTTGCATTTATTTGGAACTCAAAGACGGAACGAGCGTTTTATTTGAAGGGATAATTTTATCCCATTTTGAGGATGCCAAGATGACAAAACTTCTTCTGAGCGCCGCACTTGCCGCACTTTTTCTATCCGCCCCCGCGAATGCCGCAATGCACATGAAATGCGATGACGCTTCCATGACGAAAATGCAAACCGACATGGATGCAATGAAAGATCCTGCCATGAAGGCAAACATGGCGATGGCCATGAAGCAAATGGGCATGGCCAAAACCGCGATGAAGGACAAAAAGATGGGCGATTGCTCCATGCATATGGGCATGGCCGATATGAGCATGAAAATGAAGTGTGACGATGCTTCTATGATGATAATGCAAAAGGAAATAGATGCCATGGTCGACCCTGCCAAGAAGCCTAACAAGGACATGGCAATGAAACACATGGGTCTGGCAAAGACGTCCATGAAGGACAGCAAGCC
>JANPCL010000137.1:0-6024 GCA_031430915.1 Hyphomicrobiales bacterium | reverse complement strand
CAGTGCTGCTCCCACAAACACCATCGCGATTTCGGCCACATGGTCCGAAGGCTTCAGCAAGCCCTTCTTCCAGAACGTGTGGGTGGCCGAAGCCGTGCCAAAACTGCCTTGCAACTTGTTCGTGGCCAAAGCCGATACCGGATCGAGCCCCGCCAAAAGCAACGACGGCAATGCCAGCAAAGCACCACCGCCCGCAATCGAATCTACAAATCCCGCCACCACCCCCACGCCTGCCAGCAACGCCATAGTCGAAAAATCAACCACGGTCCGCTTCCAGTCCCGCGACCACCGTGCGCATCAACGCCTCGATTGCCACTTCGGCATCCACGTGCGGCGGCAATTTGCGCTCTACCCGCAACATCGCCAAACCATGCACCGCTGACCATACGGTGACCGCACCATAGGGTGCTCGCGCCTCGCCTACGAAATCCGCAACATGGACTTCGAGAATGGCCCAGGCCGCCAACATGTTGGCAGCCAGATTTGGCGTCGTGGTCACAACATTGTCACGCTTGCCAAACATGAGGGAATACATCGCGGGATGACCAGCCGCAAACCGCAAATAAGCCCGCCCCATGGCAATGATGCGCGAACGCGGTGATTGTTCGGCTTCACGTTCTGCCGCTGCTTTCAATTCGGCATGAAATTGCTCAAAACCCCGCGCAACAACTTCCGCAAACAATTGCCCCAATGACGAAAAGTGATGCTTGGGTGCCGCATGCGAAACCCCGGCCCGCCTTGCAATCTCGCGCAATGAAACGTCTTCAACGGCCATATCGCGGAGCGCCGCCGCCGCAGCCAACAACAAGGCCTCGCGCAAATCCCCGTGATGGTATGGTTGCTTTTCCACGGTCATATGATTTCGTCTTCATCCGGCGTGGTCTGCACAACGACCTTGCCCCGGGTCTTGATTTTCGCAACATGAAACAGCGCGTCGCCACGATTCACAATTGGCAAATTCGTCCGTCCAATGATGATTCCGTCTTCTTCGGCAAACACTGGCACAGTCACTGTGCCAAGCGGGTCCGTGATAATCGCAATCGGCTCGCGCAGACCAACCCTGTCCCCCGGCTGCCGCACCGAATGCAAAATTCCACCCTCCGGCGCCCGCACCCATGAGCTGGCAGACGACCTTGTAATCACGTGGTGATTCGGAATTGCAGGTGCCGTGGCAATCATGCCAATCGCCTTCATCACCCGCAGCGTGCCCTTGACCCCAGCTTCAATCGCGGACTCGTCGAAGCGCAGCGCTTCACCACCTTCGAACAACAGTACCTTCACACCCGCGTCACCGGCACATTGCCGCAATGATCCATCGCGCAATTTCGACGTCAGAATAACCGGTGGCGCAAATGCCTCCGCCAGTTTCGTCAATTCAACATCATCGGGTGCCATGCGAATTTGCGGCAGGTTCGTACGATGCAAGGCCGCAGTATGCAAATCAATGCCGTACTGCGAACGCTTGACCACTTCGCGGAAAAACAAATCCGCCAACAAACTTGAAAGTGAACCCTGGTCCGATCCCGGAAACGAACGATTTAAATCGCGCCTGTCCGGCATGTAGCGAGAGTGATTGAGAAACCCGAACGCATTGACAATCGGCACCGCGAGCAGCGTACCCCTGATCGTCTTCAACGCATCCTGCGCCAGCACCCGCCGCACAATTTCCAACCCGAGAATCTCATCGCCATGCACAACGGCTGAGAGGAACATCACTGGTCCGGGCTCTACACCATGTACAACATGCACAGGCAAATTCATCCGCGTCGCGTTGGCAAGCGTCGACACTTGCAGTTCAACCGTCAGCCGTTCACCGGGCTGCACCAGCGTTGAACCAATTTCAAACGGCGTCATCCCCGGCCCCTCATCCCCGGCCCCTCATCCCCGGCCCTTTGTCTTGGTCTTGCCAGGCCCTGCATTCTTTTCAAGAAAGCGGATAATTTCGCCTGCCACATCTTTCGAAGACGCGCCCTCAATGCCTTCAAGCCCCGGCGATGAATTGACCTCCATCACCACAGGTCCATGCGACGAGCGCAACAAATCCACCCCCGCCACGTTGAGCCCCATCGCCTTGCATGCCATCAACGCCGCTTTCTTCTCCGCAGCACTAAGCTCCGCAATCGTCGCTGTGCCACCGCGATGTAAATTCGAGCGGAAATCATCACCGGCTCCCTTGCGCTCCATCGCCGCCACGATTTTACCCCCGACAACAAACGCGCGAATGTCCCGCCCCTCCGCTTCCTTGATAAATTCCTGCACCAGAATATTGATGTTGGCACCATGGAACGCTTCGATCACCGACTTCGCCGATTTATGCGTTTCACCCAGCACTACACCAATGCCCTGCGTGCCCTCAAGCAGCTTGATCACAACAGGCGCACCGCCCACCATCTGCAACACTTCATTGGTATGGTCCGCAGAATTTGCAAAAGCAGTGACGGGCAATCCCACACCATCACGCGCCAACAATTGCAGACAGCGCAACTTGTCGCGGGAGCGTCCGATCGCCACAGACTCATTCAAGGGATAAACCCCCATCATCTCAAATTGCCGCAACACCGCCAGACCATAAAATGTATGCGACGCTGCAATGCGGGGAATGACAGCATCGAAGCCCTCCAGTTTCTCACCCTTGTAGCGCAGTTCGGGATTGCGAGACGTGATGTTCATGTAACAGCGCAGATAGTCTATCGGCACAATCTCATGGCCGGCAGCCGTGGCGGTTTCGATCAGGCGTTGATGCGAATAAAGTTTTGGATTGCGTGTGAGCAGGGCAATTTTCATGGTGTTGGTCGCTTCGTCAGCAGAAAGGTTTTACCAGGGTTGACCACAAACAGGCCGGTGATGGAATTGCGCCCCAGCAACATCGGCACATCCATATCGGTTCTGTCTGTCAAAGACATCTCGGTTTTCATGAGCTTGCCACCGAGTTGAATCGTCACTCGAATGACAGGCCGCATCTCACTGAAACCATTGGAACTTTTTACCCGTCGATAACCCGTGAGCGGAGCCGCATATTTCCTGCCATCAATGACAAAGCGCACCCGACGCCCTTTGACCTCGATCTCATCCGCATGCAAAGCCGAGGTCCGCGCCCCCGTGTCAATCTTCGCCACCAGAGGTCCCAGCTTGATCTTGGGAAAAGAAACAGCCTCCTTCCAACCGACAAGTGGCAAAGAAAACATCATGGGGCGTTTGGTTGGAGTCATAGCTTCGCCCAGGCTGGAATGTAGCGCGCATGCTTGCGGCCTTGCTCTTCATCAGCAGGAACAATTGAGCCGGCCGCTATAGCTTCTGCAATGACAGCAGATACAGATTGATATTCGTCTTTCTGTAACGAGAACCTTTCTCGCAGTGAACTGTTGTTCATGAAATCATTTCTGAGATATGCCAGCACACAATGTTGGTAACATGTTCGCAGACGTTCTTCACGCGAAAGCGCCTTGAAAGTTTTGTGACCAAATAATATCACGGTAAAGCCGTTTTCTGTTTTACGAAATATCGGTGGAGCCAGAAACAATCGATCTTCGGCAGCAACATTTTCAATGGCCATAATGGCTTTGTCTATGCCCTTGCCCAACTCTTCACAGAGACCCAGAACGCGCATGGATCGTGCCAGCAATTCATTTCTTGAACGCGGTGCTTCGTCAATGATCCTGTCCACATCCCCGAGCGGTGTTCCTGGATTTGAGACCTCTATGCGGTTCTCGTAAATTTCAACAAGTGGCCCACTGCCCGCTGCCGACAGGTCTTGATGAATGAGCGCATTCGCCAGAACCTCCCGAATTGATATCTCTGGAATTATTGGAATTGTCCGGCGAATTGCAGAGACAATTTTTTCTCGTTGTGGTGTTTGTTGGCAAATGAATTTGACAATATCTTCGAAATCAAGCGCATAGCCGCGCAGTCCCTCACTGGTCTTTCCGGAGTTTTGCGCATCAGTTCCGAAGTATCTGGTTATGCGCACAGTCTTTCGCGAAACTGATTGAAAAATATTGAGGTCTTTTGCCCAAAGCAAGGCACCAAGATTTGTGATGGCGAACGATCCATCAAATTCGTCGGTGATGTATTTCTGTTGGATGAAAGTGCGTATGACTTCATCTGGATTTTCCGGTTGCGGCAACTTCAAGAACGCATAGTAGGCTTTCCAGTCCAGTAAATCCAGAACCTGGGTTTTACCTGCATTTGCCAGCGCAATTGCATTTTCAAACCGTCTTTTGCCTGTGGCAAGCCAAAGGCTTCTTTCCAACTCGGGAAAGTCCAGTAGTTTTTTGGTATGGGTTCCAATACGAACATAGGCATTTCCCTCAAATTTCACGGGCTTGAAGTAACTGGGTTCGATTTCAACAATGACAAAATTGCGATCTTCGCAACTGAATGCATTGAATATTGCCCGCACTGGCGGATCAAGCTTATGGGTCAACCAATTCTCAAGAGCGTCATTGCCTTTCTTCGATTTGGCAGGGTTGAAGTCGGTCCCCACTTTCCGGAGAGTCTCATCTTCTATGCCAAAAACAAGGAAGGCTTTATCCATGCCTTCAAGCAGCGATGCATTGGCAAGAGCCGAGATGTATTTGCCGATTTCAGCAGGTTCAATGGCGTTGTGTTTGAATTCCAACCACGACTTCTCTCGGCCTTCATCCAGCAACCGATCAAGTGAAGCGCACGTGTTTGAAACCGTCATGATGCCAGCTTATTGCTTTATCCCCCTTATATCAAGGTTTGCACGAACGCAAAGTTGAATTCTAGTTAGCAAGCAAAAACAATATCTTAAACACCAAACTGCGGCGGCTCTTTATATTTGGCCTTCAAAATCGGTTTTATGCCCCCCAGGTCCGCGCCAAAACCCTGAGCCAATTCCCCTGCGCAATCTTCTCCACCAGCCTTGCCCCGAACCCCGCCTCGACCAGTGCATCCAGCAATTTCGCAACACCCGTCACATTGCCGATCACAGAGGGTATGCGTGCGCCATCAAAATCACTGCCCAACCCGACAGAGTCTTCACCGGCATAACGCACCAGATGTTCGACATGCCGCACCATCACGCCGACATCCGTCAGCGAATCCCAGCGCCCGTCGCCGCGCAGAAAACCTGTGGCATAATTCAATCCCACCATGCCGCCTGACTCACGGATCGCCAACAATTGCTCATTGGTCAAATTCCGCGATGATGCAGACAACTCATGCGCATTGGAATGTGTGGCAACAATCGGTGCTGAACTCAACGCCGCCACATCCCAAAAGCCGCGCTCATTCAAATGCGACACATCAATCATGACGCGCAAACGATTGCACTCTCTTACCAGTGCTTTGCCTGCTTCCGTCAAACCACCACCCGTATCCGGCGAAGATGGAAACCGGAACGGCACGCCTTCGCCAAACGCGTTGACCCGCGACCAAACCGGCCCGATGGACCGAAGCCCCCTGTCATAAAGCGCCTGCAAATTGGACAAGTCCGGCGCAATCGCTTCTGCACCCTCGATATGCGTGATCCAAACCATCTTGCCAGCCGCCATAGCCGCCCGCATGTCAGCCGCCGTCTCACACAGCACCACATCACCAGCAGCCAGCGCCACAATGCGGTCTCGCAAATCCAGCATGCCTGTCGCCGACGCAAGTGCTGCCTGTTGCGCTACTCCGGAATCGTAAGGTGGGTTCAGGTCGTCATCATCATTGTGATAGTCCGCTTGCGACGGTGAGAAGATCGCAAAAAAACCACCCGCCATGCGCCCCGCCTTGATGCGCGGCAAATCCATATGGCCAAGCCCGTCCCCCAAAACAAAATCCTCCGCCGCCCGTGCTGATTTTTTCAACCAGAGCCGCAGGAGAACGTCGTTATGTCCGTCAATGATCGGGGGGTGTGTCATGAGGTGGGGAAATCATTCTGGATCAAGCACCCCCTCCCCCCATCGGGGTTCTCCCCCGGCCCACATGCCGAGGGAGTAAGAAACTATCTCCCACAGCGCGAAGCGCTGGGGGGGTTGCCCGACGTGGGGGGGGGGTGGTTGAACACAATAGCGCCTA
>JANPCL010000136.1:0-11446 GCA_031430915.1 Hyphomicrobiales bacterium | reverse complement strand
CGAATCCATCAGTCGAGCATTCGAGTTGATGTCCACACTCTCAACGTCCGTTTACTGCAGGCGTTGCATTGCGGGCAGCTTCGGAATCTACTTAGGGCATCGCGGATATTGGAAGCGGGTGAGGGTTTTTGGTTGCCAAAGAAGGGTGACTATTGTGGCTACGAACGCAAACAACACAAAAGTGACGAGTGGGTCGTAGTGCGAACCATCGTTGGGAAACAGGAACTCACTGAGATTCATCATGGTATGAAACAACACAGCGATCAAAATACTGCGCCCTGTATTGTTGCTGAGCCAAACGATGATGATCCGCGCTGGCAGCATGGTAAGGCATTGCCACCAAATCCATGAAGGCAGGCGGCCTGCCTGCAAGAATGGTACGATATGCCAAATCGCCCAAACCATTCCCAAGATGAGACTTGCCATCAACGCGCTATGCTTGTTTTGGAGCAATCTCGCCGCATAGCCTTGCCAACCCGCTTCTTCACCAATGGCTGCAACAACGAACACAGCGAACAGCAATATTGCGCTCGACACGGAAAAATCGGGAAGGGGAACAGCTAAGCCTGATATTCGCAGAAATCCATATTCCAAGACCAAAACAATCGGCATAAGGAATATCGCCATGGCAAACCATATTGCGGTGATGCCTCGTGGATCGACTGACCCCCACAGGAGAGTCTTCAAGCCGATTTCACCATCGTGCCGATATACCAGCAATGCCGCAGCAATCAGTGGATTAAAGAGCATCAACGCGCCGAACGGGAGTCCAAGTGGCAGCAATAGTCCGGTGGCCGCGCCAATGATCCACAAGGGAACCGAAAGTGCGAAGATCAAGGCAAAGAAAATCCAAAGAGAATTATTTGATGGCGCGTCTCTGCTCATCTTCTCTCAAGCCTTACTTCAGGGAATTGTTCATTTGCACCATCAAGAATTGTTGCAGGTGGACCCGCCAAGTAACGATCGAAAAACGCAACGGTGTAGGCGTTGATGACATTGTGCGCGCGTGTTGCATCAATCGAGCCCGTGATACCCAACCATTTGAGAAGCGGTGAGAAGTGCGGAATATCAGTCAGATTGGCATGAAATAATCCGGATACTTCAACAAAGTACCCATCTCCTGTCGATTTTTCAAAGACCGCCCGCATGGACGTTTGATGTTGATCAATGTCAAATTTTGACCAGTTTTCATTTCTCATTGTCTGTGCATCACGGGTGATCCACATGCTGGGTTGCTGTAGCCCATCAAGCATGATTGAACCTGGCATTGGTGCGTCCATCACCAAACACGCGCGCAATCGCCGTTCTATGCGGCACGCTTCGGCAACGACAATGCCGCCAAGCGACACCCCAAAAATTCCGATGTGATTAAGGTCAAGGCGACCTTTCAATATGGCATTTGGGTCATCTCTGTTAAGCGCGACGATCTGATCCAAAAGGAAACCAACATCCTTTGCGAAGTATGGAATGATCCCGGCATCGAACGTGGTTCCATTAAACGACGGGGCGGGTTGGACTGGCGTGATGCTTTGTTGAATCAGAGGGTTCATTCGCTCTTTAGACCAGCCTGAAATCCGACGTCCGTCTGGAAAATTCACTGTGGCTGCAACGAAGGGCTGATCAATCGCCACCACGACGTAGCCACGAGACACCAAATACTCAACTTGAAACGTATTCATCTGGCGATATCCAGTAATGCCTTCCAAAAAAATGATGACTGGGAAATTAAGTTGCTCTTCCACTACTGGTGCACCAGTTCTGGCGTTGGATTTCACGTACTTGAGATGCCCAAGCATAAATGACGGCCAACCATGCAACCTTGCTTGAGCCGCTGAAAGTGCATCCGCATCATCAACATAAGGCGCCGAAGGCAAGGATGTGCCCGTCTTGGCTGGATACCAAAATTGGACCATCATTTCACGGCGGGTTTTGGGATCACTGCTGAAAACCTCTGCACGCGAACCATCCACCCAATGATATGTCACAGTGCCGATGTCATATGGACCTGTTGGTTCTTCGAAACGAAAGACCGGGAGCAAAACAGATAACGTTATTGCGATGAAGATGGCCATTGCTCCGACCACACCCATAAAACGCTTTGGCAATCGAAGGAGCAAATTCGCAGGCACCAGACAGGTCAACAGATAGACTGGATAAAGCTGCCAGCGGGATCCTTCAAAAATAAGATGCGCGCCAGCGGCCAGTACGATGACAAGCACCGCACCCCGCTTCCACATCAAACTTGGAACTGGATGAAGCGACGTCAGCCACACAACCAGAAAAGTGGAAGCGATGAGCAGGATCTCAAACAGTCTCACTCGGTCAATCTCGTCTCATCATGGCACTTAAGGTTTTGCAAACTCAAAGGCGAAAGTCGTCACCGTACCGCGAAAATATGGCTTGGATCCTTCGGGTGTCAGCCATTCGACTTCACCGTATAGCGGCACTCTCATGCCGTCACGCTCCTCATAGTTCTTGAAACGTCCTTGCCATGGCATCGTCGTGATGTTTTTGCCAACTGAACGGCTTCGTCCCTCAGAATAAACGGTATCTATCAGTCCGTCGCTGGTGAACCGGAAGGTCATCGTCACATGCCAGTCTCCATCTGAAATTGTTGCGCGTGCCGAAGTGTCATCAATTGCTTCCCAGATGAAACCATGGCGCGGTAGCAACGCCGTCGGATACCACGCCGCTTCAGGCAAATAGCGCATCAACTCACCAAGCGCTGCATCGCGGCCACCCGTCACGTCGGCAAGCGTGAAAAGACCAAGAAGCGATGCATGCAGTAACCCCTCGCCTGCAATGTAGGCATCATGAACATGGACCGGTACGCCCGGGAACATTGCAATGCGCGCATCCCAAAGAAATCCTGGTCGGTTTGTCGTCACGCGCTGGTTCGCCGTGAAGGGTTTCCATGACGGCTCTGCTTCGTTCATATTGAAAGTGCCGGTCTGGGTCAGGGTCACGGCCGATATCATCGGTTGCCCGGCTTTCAATACGGCTCGAAAATAGCGCTGTACAGACAAGGGCAAGCTTTCAATCTCTTTCGGGTCATAAGTTGCGCTGGACAAAGGCTTCCGCGCAGCCTCGAGACGGGCAAGCATCGCTTTTGTACTTTCATTCCAATGCCATGCCCCGTAGGCTTTAATGCTGATGCCGCACACTGCGACTATGGCGATTGCGACGACAGTCCATTTGATCCACGACATGAAATAGGTCCTTGCTTGAGTTGAGGTGATTAAACAGTGGAAACTTGGCGGGTTGGTGATCCCCAGGTGCGACCGCGCAACAGCGTTTTTGCAAACTCCAGCACAATCAAAACGACCACACCCACGCCCAGCGTCACGGCCAGATCGTTCCAATGCAGCGGCCCAAAACGGAATAGGGCGCTTGCGAAAGGCCAAAGCAGAGTTACACTCAACAGCGCCGTAACACTGACAAGTACCCATCTCAGCGCCGGATTGCGCCGGGTCAACGCTGTGATAATCGAAGAACTGAACGAGCGGTTGACGAAGATCAGGCCGATGATCGCCATGACCAATGAGAAGAACGCGAGTGCCCGCACTTCCGTATCCGGCATGCCTTGGTTCAAGGCCATCACAAAAATGAATGCAACAAGTCCAAAGGCGACGGCACCTTGAAACAGGCTCCAGATGATCATGGCTTTTGAAAACAGTGGTTCGTCGGGTGCACGTGGTTTTCTGCTCATCACATCGTCTTCCGCTGTCTCAGCTTCGAACACCAGGGAGCAGACTGGATCAATCACCATTTCGAGAAATGCGATGTGCATGGGACCAAACAGGATTGGCAGACCAAACATCAATGGCAACAACGCCAGTCCAGCAATGGGCACATGCACGGCGAAGATGAAGCCGACAGCTTTCCGCAGATTGTCATAGATGCGACGACCGAGTTTGATGGCCGTGACGATTGAACCAAAATCATCGTCGAGCAGCACAATCGAAGAAGCTTCACGCGCCACATCAGTGCCGCGTCCACCCATGGCAATGCCAATGTGTGCTGCCTTCAAGGATGGTGCGTCATTCACACCATCGCCTGTCATTGCAACAATTTCTCCGTTGACTTTCATTGCGTTGACGATACGCAGCTTCTGCTCGGGCAGAATCCTGGCAAACACAGTTGCCGTTCGCACGCGCTCTGCGAGTTCGGAATCGTTGAGCTTGGTCAATTGATCGCCCGAAATGACCTCATCGCTTGATATGCCAGCTTGCTTGGCGATGGCTTGTGCTGTTGCGGGGTAATCGCCAGTGATCATCACGACCTTGATACCGGCGGAACGACATTGGTTCACTGCCTCTGGAACACTTTGCCGAAGCGGATCGGTGAGGCCGACCAAGCCTATAAACTTGAATTTGAAACCTCGCGGCGATGATGGGTATTCTCCACCTGCGAAGCTAGCACTCGCAACACCAAGCACACGCAAGCCAGCGGCAGCCATGGAGTTTATGGATTTTGTGACGACAGCAAAGTCTTTAGCATTCAAATGACAGAGTGAAGCAACCGCTTCTGGCGCACCCTTGACGGCGACTGTCTGCTTCGTGCCACCTGACTTGGATTTCCACACTTGAGTTATGGCCAAGAGATCTGGCCGCAAGCCGTAAGTGTGCACCAACTCCAACTCTTGAGCAGGTGTTGTCATTTGCTCTCGGCCCAGTTCGTGAAAGGCTTTGTCCATCGGATCAAAAGGAATGGGTGCACTGGCAAGAAGTCCAGCCTCTGCCAATGGCAATAGCGCGAGTGGCAATTTCCCGCCCTCCGCCGTAGTCGTCCTAGGCACTTTCATTTCCTTGGACCACAGTTCCGCAATCGTCATGCGATTTTCTGTCAGTGTGCCAGTCTTGTCGGTGCAAAGGACAGTGGCAGACCCCAGCGTTTCAATGGCGGCAGCTCGGCGCGTTAACACGCGAGCCTGTGAAATGCGCCAAGCTCCCATGGCCATGAACACTGTGAGGACAATCGGCAACTCCTCTGGCAGCATCGACATGCCCAGTGCTATCCCTGCAAGCAAGGCATCCAGCCAGCCACCGCGATAGAAGCCGTACAAAAGCACCACGAGTATCGTCGCGGGTGTGCCGATCATCAGAAATATCTGAACCAACCGTCGTGTTTGGTCTACCAGCTTTGGAGGTTCACTT
The DNA here is from genome assembly GCA_031430915.1 of Hyphomicrobiales bacterium. GTDB lineage: Bacteria > Pseudomonadota > Alphaproteobacteria > Rhizobiales > Aestuariivirgaceae > Aestuariivirga. The sequence goes on along the minus strand of JANPCL010000136.1, from coordinate 6,290 downwards.
TCAATCGAACTGAGTGAGTGTCCGATCTTGCCTATTTCGCTCCGAAGTCCAGTGGCGCTGACCACAGCGAGGCCCGAACCACGAACAACAAGGGAGCCAGAATAGATTGTCGATAAATCATCACCACCGGGGCGCTGCGCCGTAACAGGTACTGTGCCATCCCCAGCATTTTTACGGACTGGCACCGACTCGCCCGTCAAGAGCGATTCATCGGTTTGCAGGTCATTTGCTTCAAACAGCATAGCGTCAGCTGGCACCCGGTCGCCCTCTGCGAGAACGATAACATCACTTTGCACAACGTCGCGACCAGGAATCCGTACGCGTTTTCCGTCGCGGATGACCAGTGCTCGCGGACTGGTCAAGTCGCGTAAAGCATCAAGCACCCTTTCTGTGCGCGACTCTTGGACCACCGTTATCGTCACGGACATCATGGCAAAGACAAGGAGGATGATGGCGTCCTGCAATTTGCCCAAAAACATATAAACAATGCCGCCTCCCAAGAGCAGCAAAAGCATCGGCTCTTTCAGCACTTCCAGAATAATGCGGAGTGGTGTGCGTTGGCTGGCCCGGGGCAGTTCGTTATGTCCATCGGACTTCAGCCTGGCTTGTACTTCTGCATCGCTGAGGCCCTCAACGGGAACAGCAAGTTTCTGGACTTTTTTCATGTCGTTTAATCCCACGGCAAATGGCATGGTTGATCCACCGTGTACCGGGCCTTGCCACTTCCGGTCTTGCTTTAACCCTATGGAAAGTTAGCGCGGCAGCTTCGGAAACTACTCATGCGCGTCGCATCGCCGCCACAACTAGGTAGTTTCCGAGGCTATCTCCACCTGCCTGGCTGGGCTTACGGTATATCTGCACAAGTAGTGTCAATGCAGGAGCGCGTAATGAAAGGTTTTGTAGACAACATCGAAGAACTGAGCGTTGCTAACTCGGATTTCAGGCGTGTGCTTTACACCGCTAAAAACTGCCAGCTTGTAATCATGTCTCTGAAACGCGGTGAAGAGATAGGCCAAGAAATCCACAAACTCGATCAGTTCTTCCGTGTCGAAGAAGGAACAGGTGAAGCTGTTCTGGATGGCGTTAGTAGGCCGATCAGTGCGGGCTTCGCCATTGTTGTGCCTGCCGGAGCGACACACAACATTATCAATACCGGAAGCAGTGCGTTGAAGCTTTACACAATCTACGCGCCACCAAATCATCGCGATGGCGTTGTTCATGCCACACGCTCAGACGCGGAAAGTGACGTCGAAACTTTCGATGGCAAAACAACAGAATAGAAAGGAATACCCTATGAGCAAGTTCGTTGTTGTGATTTTACCCGATGAAACCAAAGCCTATGAAGGCACCCGCGCATTTTCAGCGTTGCACGCCGAAGGTAATTTGACTGTCTATAGCGTGGCAGTCGTGACCAAGGATAAAGACAACCAAATCTTCGTGAAAGACGCTGCCGAAAGCGGACCTTTGGGCATAGCGGTGGGTGCTCTGGTTGGCGGGCTGATTGGTGCGTTTGGTGGCCCTGCCGGACTGCTGGTCGGTGTTGCGGGCGGTGCCGTGATTGGCAGCCTGCGGGACATGTTCAACTTGGGTCTCAGCACCAAATTCATTGAAAAAATCTCAACTGAACTTGCACCCGGAAAAACCGCTGTCATTGCTGAAGTGGACGAAGGTTGGGAAACACCGCTTGATTCCCGCATGGCCGCGCTTGGCGGAATCGTATTGCGGAACTGGCGCTCCGATATTGAAGATGAACAGGCCATGGCAGAAATTGCCGCGCGTCGTGCAGACTTCCACCATCTTAAATCCGAATTCGCCCATGCCGATGAACGCGTAAAGGATTATCTCAGGGCCAAAGTCGACCAGGCCAAGGATGAACTTCACGCCGCCGAAATTCGCGCCAAGGCCCGTCTTGAAGCATTGGAAGTCGAGATGAAAGCGAAGCTTACGATTCTGGAAAAACAGATGTCCGACGCCGAAACGAGTTCAAAGGAAAAAATCCAAATGCAGATTGCCAGCCTGAAATCTGGATACGCTGTTCGCACCGCCAAACTGAAGCAGGCTTGGGACCTCACTACTGAGGCGTTGGCCGCCTGATATTTCAAGGACTACTGCAATGAAAGCACTTGTCTACTTAGGTCCGGGCAAAAAAACCGTGGAAGATCGTCCAAAGCCCGGCATCACCGTGCCAACGGATGCGATTGTCAAAGTCACCAAAACGACAATCTGTGGCACCGACCTGCACATCCTCAAGGGCGATGTTGCAACCTGCAAGCCCGGTCGCATATTGGGTCATGAAGGCGTCGGTGTGGTTGATGCTGTAGGTTCGGCAGTCACCGCGTTCAAAACCGGGGACAAGGTTTTGATCTCCTGTATCAGTGCTTGCGGAAAATGCATGTATTGCCGAAAGCAGATGTATTCCCATTGCACCACGGGTGGCTGGATTTTGGGCAACAGCATTGATGGCACGCAGGCCGAGTTCGTCCGCATTCCCCATGCCGATACAAGCCTCTACCCCATCCCTGAGGGTTCGGACGAAGAAGCTCTGGTGATGCTCAGCGATATTTTGCCGACAGGATTTGAATGCGGCGTTCTCAACGGCAAGGTGCAGCCGGGCAGCGTCGTCGCAATTATCGGTGCGGGTCCTATCGGCCTTGCGGCATTGTTAACAGCGCAGTTCTATTCACCAGCCGAGATCGTTATGATCGACCTTGATGACAACCGCCTCGACGTCGCCAAGCGATTTGGTGCAACGGCAACAATCAATAGTGGTGACGGCAAAGCCGTAGCCGCAGTCATGAAGTTGACCAATGATCGCGGCGTCGACACGGCCATAGAAGCCGTGGGAATTCCAGCCACCTTCGTGATGTGTCAGGAAATCATCGCCCCCGGCGGTGTCATCGCCAATATCGGCGTGCATGGCGCGAAGGCCGACCTGCATCTTGAAAAACTCTGGGACCGCAACATCAGCATCACAACGCGGCTGGTCGATACGGTCAGCACGCCGATGCTCATGAATGTTTTGAAGTCCCACAAGCTTGATCCAAAGCTGTTGATCACGCATCGCTTCGCATTTGATCAGATCCTGGACGCTTACGAGACCTTTGCCAATGCGGCCAAAACCAAAGCGCTCAAAGTGATTATCTCGGCTGATGCAACATGATGACACGCAAAGTATTCCTTGGTTCAGCGGCAGTTTTGGCTGCCGGGTCGGTCGCTTTTGGACTAAGTTCTTCACGTTCAAGCGATGATCGCTATGAAGCTGCAACGCGCAATACATGGCGCCCTTCAGACAGTCCCTTAACAAGCGATGCACTTCTCAAACGCGAGTTGATCCGTTATGCAACGCTGGCGCCTTCAAGCCACAACACTCAGTGCTGGAAGTTCCACATCGGGCAGTCTGCAATTTCAATTCTGCCGGATCTGTCGCGCCGATGCCCTGCGGTTGATCCTGATGACCATCACCTGTTTGTGTCATTGGGGTGTGCGACTGAAAATCTTGCTCAAGCTTCGCTTGCGAACGGCTTATCGGCGCAGCCACGCTTTGACGAGGCATCAGGTGAAATTATTGTGGCACTTGAAGTGACCAAGCCATTGGCCTCAACCTCGTTCCAGGCCTTACCCGAGCGCCAGTGCACCCGCACAGAGTTTGATGGCAACGCAATTTCTGCTGAAGACTTGCAGTTGCTTGAACAGGCGGGAGCAGGTGAGGGGATTGTACTCATTCTGTTGACTGAATCAACAGCAATTGAGAAGATTCTGGAATACGTGGTAGCTGGTAACACTGCTCAAATTGACGATCCTGCCTTCGTTGCGGAACTCAAAGCATGGATTCGTTTTGGCAAAGACGAAGCTGTGCGCACTGGTGACGGCCTGTTTTCTGGATCATCTGGAAATACGTCGGTGCCGCGCTGGCTTGGAAGCCGCATGTTCGACATGTTCTACACTGCAAAGAACGAAAATGAGAAATATGCCAGGCAGCTGCGCAGTTCCGCAGGCATTGCAATCTTTGTTTCCGAAAGTGACGACAAAGCCCACTGGATTGAAGCAGGCCGTTGCTACCAGCGTTTCGCTCTGCAAGCCACCGCCCTTGGAATAAAAAATGCCATGATAAACCAACCGGTAGAAGTCCAGGCATTGCGCCCACAACTCGAAACATATCTGGGCATCGGAAACCGCCGCCCTGACTTGATTGTGCGTTTTGGCCGCGGGCCTTTGATGCCAAGGTCGCTGCGAAGACCTGTTGAGGAGGTACTGGTGTGAGCCACCATCAGCGGGATCGCAACGGGTTGAGTGAGCCAGTTATCAGATAGTCGTGAAGTAAAGAATTCGTTTCCGGACAGTAGAGTGTTTTTGCATTTTCGGCTGTTTCCGCAGTCACGCCAACAAGCAGACTTTCGCGCGGATAGACCCAGAACGCCCACTCCGTCGCGATCCACACAGTGGTTTTTGCGCAATTGAACAGGCTGGGTTCGACCACATAGACGGCGGCGACCCAATCGAATGGAAAAAATCCTGGCTGGCCAATATCATTCTTCCAAAAGCCCAGCCACCCCTTGGCCGTTTCTGCGGCCCAACGAAGCGCTGGTCCTTGTTGAGCCAGCGTTTCCAGATCGGCTGCTGTGATGCCCGCATGAACAGAAGCGTCATACGGAATTAAAGTGAGAGGTATTTTCATTTGCAGAATGGAACGGGCTGCAGCTTCATCCATGCTGAAATTGAGATCACGAAAAATCGGTCCGTGGCCCATTAGCACGCCGCGCCCTGATGCTTCAGAGGGGTGGAACAGATGGCCCGGCTGATGACCCATCACCGCTACGAGTCGCGTCACATTGCGTTGCAGATCAGGGCGACCTTCGAGCGCGTCGGCGATATTGGTCAGAGGGCCGAGCGCCAATATGGTGAGCGGACCAAATCCCAATGCGGCGCGGATCGCGGCGCGGGAAGGGGGCACAGTTCTCTGCTCGTCTGTAGTCGGTCTTGCCCAGCCCTTCCAGATGGGAATTCTATCGTGGCCGCCTTCGATGATCTTTGCAACGAGAGTTTCAGTTGTTTGCAAGACAGCATCGCCACTGGCATTGCCAAAACTCGTGGATATGCCAACAACGCTTTGGCCATTTTCAATCAACCAAGTAATCGCGAGGCAGTCATCGGGGTCGGTCTTCGGTGTCGTACCACACGCTGCATCGGTATCAATCCATACTCTGCTTGAATACAATACGGCAGGACCGCCAATGATTAGATCAAGTGGCGAAACATCAGATCGCCCAGTTCGCCATAACTGCACGGGCATCGCCAGAATTGCGATAGTTGCGACGCCGAATGCAATGAGTGCAATTGCCCAGCGTTTCAAAGTTCTATGCCTTTGGTTGACACCACTCATCATGGGCTCCTCGGGAAGCGTTGCAATTGCTTAAACGAAATTAAGCGCAAATCGTTTCATTGCGAGGCACGCGGGCTCGATCTCGGTTGCTGATTGGAACAATGGGGCCACCCACCCGTTGTAAATTAAAGAGCCTTTAGCTTGACTGGAACAATTGCAAGTGCAAACCAAAACAACGGATACTTCCGATGCTAGTAGGATACGCAAACTCGCATTGTCCCAATGGGATTCTGAGGGTGGGGCGGGTCCATGCGGCGGACAGGAGGGCACATGTGCTCCTCCTGTGGGCACTGTTGAAATTTCGCGGATTCCCTATCAGGCAGTTTTAGCCATCGCCTCTTTTTTGTTTTCACTTTTGCTTGGTCGTGGTTGTTAGGATTCTTAGCCATTTACACAAAAGTTGAGAAGCCAATTTTGAGTATGGTCCTCTCAATTGCCTCAGGCTTTGGACCAAGTATCGCAGCGCTGCTGATCATTGCATTTTTCAGTGGTCGCGCGGGACTAATCCCTTGGCTTAAAAATGCGCTCAACTGGCGCGTGGGCTGGCAATGGTATGCGCTGGCGTTTTTTATACCGCCGCTGATGATGTTGTTTGCGCAAGCCATTCATTGGGCATTGGGTGGAACTATTCCCACATCACCATCCGTTGGCCACATTTCACTCGCCATCGCAAACTTTGGAATTGTCTTTCTCATCGGCGGTCCGCTGGGCGAAGAATTTGGTTGGCGTAGTTATGCGGTTCCAGCACTGGGCGCTAAATTGGGCTGGCGTACGGCAAGCTTGCTGATTGGCGTTATATGGGGTCTCTGGCATGTGCCGTGGTTCTTCACAGCGGGCACAGCTCAATCGCAAATGCCGTTTGTTGTGTTCATGCTGAATATCATTGCAGGCTCTGTGTTGTTTTCTTGGC